>JAABQR010000136.1 GCA_011391345.1 Methanobacteriota archaeon
GAACGAGAAGCTGATCTTCGAGCTTCCGGGCGATGACGTCGTCGGGTATGACGGCGTGGGATTGCCGTACTCCGCATATGTGAACCTCGCCGGCGGGGACACTTCGGACTTCGACGACATCCGCGTAGCGGACGCGCCGCTGTCCCTCGGGTACTACTACACAGACGGTGTGGACCTCGGTCCCTTGATGGTTGGCAATACGATGACCATCGAGGGCCCTGTATCCTTCGACAACGTGAGGCACACGCCCGACGGACCGCTGTATCACGGCGCCCCGTGGATCGAATTCGATGTCGGCGGGACCAAGGTCGTGAGCGCCAATGCGCCTGTGATTGCGGAGGTCGTGGAACCAGCCTCGTCGGCATCTGTCAGTGCCGGCGCGGCCTCTGAGCTGCTGTCCATGGTGGCCGTCGTCTGCGCGACGATGCTCGCGGTGGCGGCCCTTGGGGCTGGACGCAAGGTCTCGGTCAAGTGACCGGAGCGGAGAAACCGATAAACCTCTTACACTCTTCTTATTCCCTCATGGCTGAGCGGTAGCTCGTCTGGGGACACGGAGGACTACGCCTTCGGGTGCCTCTCGGCGGGGAATATGACGCAGAACCTCGCCCCGAGCTCGCTCTTGCCCTGGACCCGGTCCTCGACCCAGATCCTGCCTGAGAACTTGTCCGTGAGAGCCCTGCAGATCGACAGGCCGAGGCCGCTCCCGGATATCTTCGTGTCGTGCTTGAGCCTCACGTACTTCTGGAACAGCATGGCCTTCTTGTCGTCCGGTATCCCATAGCCGTTGTCGGATATGCAGACCTTCCACGAAGGGCGCTCCTCCTCGAGGACCTTCTTGACCTCCACATCGATGTCGACCTCCTCGTGCGGGTCGTACTTGACCGCGTTGTTGAACAGGTTCACGAACAGCTCGTCCACGAGCGGGTTGGCCTTGATGTACGCCTCCTCGGGCGCGTCGAGCTTGACGCCGACCCTCTTGGTCGACGATGTCATGATGCCGGACACGACCTTCCTCAGCACGTTGCTCAGGTTGACGAGAACGAAATCATCCGGCTCCATGATCCCGATCTTAGTCAGCTTCTTGACGTTCTCTATGAGCTTGGCGTTCTCCCTGATGAGATGGAGCGACTTCTCCAGGGGAACCTTGGCCGCGTGCGGGAGGTCATAGTCCTTGTACACCATCTCGACGTAGTTCAGGGTCGCGAAGTTGTAGTTGTTGATGTCGTGGAACATGAGGTCGTTGAGCATCTCGATCTCCTTCTTGGCGTCCTGGAGCTTCGAGACGAGCTGGGAGTTCTCGAGGGCGATGGACGCCTGCTGGGCGAACAACATGCCTGCCTCGAGGTCGTTCTGCGTGAACACCTGGCCCCTCTCCCTGTAGAGCTCGAGCACGCCTATGACCTCCTGGGAACCCGTGAGGGGTATCGCGAGCATGGAGTTGTGATCGAGCGGGACCCCTGGTATGTCCGCCGACCTCGGGTCTGCATCGACGTCGTCCACGAACTCCGCCTTTCCCGTCTTCGCGACGAGCCCAACTATGCCGTCGTCGAACCCTCCGGGGTCTCCGAGTATCTCGTCCGAATATCCTCCGACAGCGTACACGGGCTGCACGAGTTTCTTCTGCCAGTCGACTACGTAGAAAGAGAGGTCCTTGTAGCGCACGACCTCCATGATGTGGGATGAGATGGCCGCGTAGATCTGCTCTGTGCTGATGGCCCTCTGCAGCTCGACACTGGACCGGACCAGTGCCTCCTGGAGGCTCATCTTGGTCTCGAGCGTGGCGAACAGGACCATGTTGTCGATCATGCCTGCGAGCAGGTCGGCCACCATCTGGAGCGCCTCTGCGCTCTCCCAGTCGTATTCGGCCTGCTTCGAGTCCAGGAGGTTGAGCGACCCGAGCACCCTCCCTCGGGATGTGAGAGGCACGGCCATCATCGAGCTCGCCTTGTTGACGTCCAGGACGCCGAACTCGCTGAACAGCTTCCTGCCCGCCTCCTTCTCGACGATCACCGCCTTGCCGCCGAACCTCAGTTTCTCCACGATGCTCCCCTCGTAGAGCACCTTACCCAGGGAGACGGCCTTGTCCGCGTGCTTCGGATCGGGGACGAAAACTTCGACATGCCTGCCCTTCTCCTCGGTAACGCCGGCGCATATGGAATCGAAGTCCAGGAGTTTCTGGAGCTCCTCGGAGACCTTCAACAGCACCGTCCGGATGTCCTTGTGCGTGCCGGCCAGCTTGGCGATCCTGTTCATGATGTCTATCCTGAACGCCTTCTCGCGCAGCTCGTTCTCGACGCCCTTCCTGGTGCTGATGTCCCTGGCAACGGCCGCTATGCCTATCGGGGACCCGTTCCCGTCCAGGAGTGCGTTCGCTGTCAGGGATATGATCATGACCATGCCGTCGCTGCGTCTGAACTTGATCTCGTAATCGTGTATGGGGCTCCCCTGTTCCAGGAGAGACACGAGGGCTCTCCACTCCAGGTCCCTCTCCACGATGTCCTTGGCGATGTTCTTCGCCTTCATGGCCTCGTGCCTGAAACCGAGCATGCGGGCGAACGCTGGGTTCGAGAACATGATCTCGCCCGACTTGCCACAGGCGAACACCCCGTCCAGCAGTTCGGATGTCAGCAACCCAACGTCTAACTCCTCAGCGCCCATTGATGCCCCACCGAGGGAGGCGATGCCGCCCCCATCAGCAATACGGGCGCGTACGGGGGTATGCGCCCTTGGCACCTACAGCGGCTGTGCCCGATAAAAAGGTTGTCAAGGTGTTCGCGTCGGTGATATTCAGGACGCATTGTTCCCGGCCAGCGCATCTATTTGGGCACCGGCCTCGCCAAGGCAAAGGATATCAGCAGAGTCGATGATTACCCCTGGGTGTGAGGGAATGGAAGCAAAGATGCACAAGCTGTTCATGGCGCGCTGCGACGACCGGGGCGAGGCCCGGATGGTGACCGCGGCCGACTGCAACGCCTGCCCGCATGGCAGCGTCGTGGACAACAAGTCCAGGGTCCTGTGCTACGGCGCCACGAAGTTCTTCACCGTGCCCTGCTACTACGAGATGAAGGCCTCGGCGATGATTGCCGAGTGCGAGGCATGTTCGTACGGGACCGTGTCCGTTGACCGGATGCGGGTCTTCTGCAACAGGCTGTGATTGTCGGGGCGGTCCGCAGATCTCTTTCACGCCAGCGGAGCCTGGTCAACAGTATTATATAAAGTATCAATACAATACATATCCAGGATGGGATGCGTAGATGGCGTCTACGTTGGCTTCAGGTGCCACCTTTTCGGCTGACGTGAGGCCAGGCAACGTCTACCTGGTCGAAGAGAGAAGGCCGAAGGTGAGCTACGAGCTATTCGAACACGCCCTATCTTCGGGGTGCGCAGGGCTGGTCATCACCCGCGACTTCCCCAAGAGACTCCTGACCGAGAAGGAGCTCGACAGCTGCAGGGTCGTATGGCTCACGAACCTCGTCGGCGAGGGACGCATCAACCCCACAGCCATTGGCATACTGATGAGCCAGGTCCGCGCGTTCATCGAGTCCCAGAAGAGGACTGCTATCATCGTCGACGGTCTCGAGTACATGGTCTCCCTCAACACTTACGACCGCATGCTCCAGTTCATGCACCAGCTGAGGGACATGGTCGTCACGAACGACTGCGTCCTGATAGTGCCGGTGGACCCACGCACGATGTCCGAGCGGGAGATAGCCCTTCTCGAGAGGAACCTCGAGGTCGTGCTCCCGAGGCCGGAATCGGAAGTGGGTGAGGACCAGATCATCAGCTCGACCCCAGGCGAGATTCGATTGCTGGATGTCGGGCCCAGGTAGGCCTTTTACGCACCAAATCTCAGAATCATGTAAGTGGGTGGACCTTTTACCACTCAATCATGCAGTAGTGTCACCAGCAGTCCCCTGAGCTCATCGACGTCCCTGGCTACGGCAAAGCTCCCTGCATCGAACAGGGCCTGTTCCGGCACGTCCCCTGTCATCACGCCTATGAACGGGACTCCTGCGTTCGCCGCGCACTGCGCGTCGATGGCATGGTCACCGACGAAGAGCGTCTCGTCCTTCTCGACACCCAGGGTCCTCACGAGCCGCAGGTACGAGTCGGGGTTAGGCTTCGGCCTCGTGTGGGAGTTCCGGGATTCGATGGCGTCCACCAGCCCGTCGATGCCCGTCGTGGACATGGCCTTTCTCGCGTATGCGTCGCAGCCGCGCGTCAGCACGCCGACCCTGATACCTCTATCCCTCAGGAACTGCAGTGTCTCCCGCGAGCCGGGTATCGTGGCGGTCTCATCGACCCTCTCGAGCTCGACGGCATCCATGATGGCGTCCAGCTCCGCGAGCATGTCCTTGATGCCGGCCTCCGGGGTCCCTTTCTCTCTCATCCTGGTCTCGAACCTGTCCAAGATCTTGACGATGGTCTCCGACGGGTCGTACAGTCTCCTGTCCTCGCCGAACTCCTCGATCCTGTCTATCACGAGCCCTTTGAACTTGGGGAAGTTGACCGTGGATATGACCAGGGTATCGTCGAGGTCAAATATGACGGCTCTGAGTCTCTTGGTGGGCCTCACGGTGGTCGCGACCCGGTCTCCCTTGCGCTCCATCGTCCTGGGGAATCGTCCGGGCCAAGATAAAGACTTGTAGCCAGATGTGGTCACGGGATGTTATCACGCATGATTCCAGGGAGAAAGGGTATATGAGGCGTGCTAGCCTTTTTCCGTCTTAAGAGACAGGAAGAGGGAAACAAGGATTTTCCTTCTGGCCCGAGATCAGCCTATATCCTCCCCCCCCAAACAATGGGCCAAAGCCCCTCTTCCTTCTCCGTTATCCCTCTGTTCTTCAGCCGGCCATGGCGCACGTTCGTCCATCGACCCCTATTGTTCGAGCGAAGCGCCTAAATAGGAACATCCCGCTCTTCGACCAGAGACGGCGCGCCGCGAAGGGTTCGTCCCCAGTGACCACCGTTGATGATCCAAGGACTGGTGTTTGGCTTGACAGCGACGAAGAAGAAGGCGGCGCCCCATCATGAGGACGCGGACCTCGGCAGGCTGAAGGCCGAACTGCTCAGGACCGCCAAGGAGACGAAGGGGCAGCTGGGCCTCTATGTCAAGCACATAGAGACGGGCAGCGAGATCGCCGTCGAGGCCGACAAGATATTCCCCCTCGCGAGCGTCTTCAAGCTGGGCGTGATGGTGGAGACGTTCCGCCAGGTGGAGGAAGGCTCGATAGCCCTGGACGAGAGGATCGAGCTCGAGCCGAAGCACTTCTGCATTGGCGAGGGCGTCCTGCAGTACATGGCCCCCGGGCTGAAGCCGACCGTCGGGGACCTGCTCGCGCTCATGATCATATCGACGGACAACACGGCGTCTGAGATGCTGTGGAAGCGCATAGGCCTCCAGCGCGTGAACATGATGATGAGGGAGTTGGGCCTTGCCAAGACATCCATATACATGCCCTACAGGGAGAGCTTCCTGATGTCCATGGGCGTCGGTCCGTTCAGGGACCAGACCATCCCCGAAGCCGCGAGGAAGTGGAAGGGGATGTCGGACATGGACAGGATGAAGGCGCTCAACGAGACTGAGCGCGATTCCGCGGGCCTGTCGATCGACGACTTCAGGCAGAAGTACGAACGCATCTACGGGCTCAAGGCCGAGAAGAAGTTCAAGCAGCAGAGGGTGTACGACGAGGTCTTCGACAACATCGGCACTCCGAGGGAGATCGGTATGCTGCTCGAGAAGATACTCAAGAACGAGGTCGTGTCCCCCAAGGCATCCAAGGACATGCTCAGGCTCCTCATGATGCAGAAGGACGAGACGGCCCTCTCCTACCTGCTGTCACCGGACATCCCCGTCGCGCTCAAGTCCGGCACCACTGCCGCCTCGCTCACGAACGCGGCGATCATATTCATATCCTCCACATCGCACGTCGTGCTCTGCACGTTCTTCAAGAAGATCGAGGAAGGGTCCTTCGAGAAGGCGCTCGAGGCCGAGGCGAAGATCGCCAGGCTCGTGTGCGACCACTTCTCCAGGCTCCGATGAGACTCGCCGCGGTCGTCGCGACGGTCTCCCGCGGCATAGGCTGGGCCTCAGGTGTGACCGGGGCCGGTGCCTATCCACTCATCGTTACCCGGTCCTGCGGGCCCAGATAGTCTCCTTGTCCCTGAGCTCAGAGGCTAGGCCCCCTCTCCGCCCCATCTCCTTGCTGGAGACGCACAGGGGCACTATCGTCACGTTCGTCCTCGACCTGACCGCTTCGGCGACCCCCACGGCAGCGGCCTTCGCCTCCTCCTCGGACGCTCTCTCGTCGTACACGACGGCCACGTCGACCTCCTCCCCTGGTCTGTGCTCTCCCCTCCCGACCGTGCCGAACAGCCTGCATTCGGACAGCCAAGCCTGTTCCGACAGGGTCTCTGCGAAGGCCTTCGCCGCAGCCCTCTGGGGGTCGGTGTCCGGGATGGTCTTGAGTGTCCTCAGCTTCCCAGGGTCGTCCGTGATCGACACAGCCACCGAGTTGCCTATCTTGCGCGTGTCGAGCAGGCCCGTCTTCTTCAGCTCCCTGACGGCCCTCCAGGTCGTCATCACGGGCACTTGCGAGGCCCGCGCGAGTTCATTGATGGTGAACTCCCTGTCGTGATAGGCCTTCAGAGTCCTGAGTATCTCTATCCTTCCGGACTTGGCCAGTATGCTTATGAGTTCCCTTGAGAGCATGTGAATCATACCATGTGTGATATAGATATACCGTGGATGGTATAAAATGACGATGCATAAGCATAGCCAGTGCTGTTTGGAAATGAGGCATAAGTCCCCTCAAAGGGTCATTCGACGATTGGTTCCAGGACCGTGATCTCCCTCTCGGTCGCGTCGACCGCCACCTTGGCGTTCAGCGGCAAGAGCCCGTTGTACATGCCGTGGCCCGCGCAGAGCCCCCAGACGGCTGGCCTCCCGGCCCCTCCGACCCTTTCTCTGACTATCTCCTCGACGCTGGGACAGGGCCCTTCGGGCTTGAGCGTGTCCGATATCTCGCCCATGAGGACGGCCCTGGATTGTTCCAGCTTCTTGCACAGGCGCAGCTGGGTGAGGTGGAACTCGATGTAGTAGTATGTCTCCTTGACCTCCTCGACCAGGAGCACCTTGTCCTTCGTGTCGAGCTCGTACCTGCTGCCCAGGGTGCCAGTCATGAGTGTCAAGTTGCCTCCGCACAGCCTGCCGGTCGCCTTGCCGTCGTTGATGGTCATGAGCATCATGCCGCCAGGCGGGTTCGACACCTCGTGAAGTTCCTCCTGGCCCATCAGCAGGCGCACGGCCCTCTTCAGGTCCTCGGACTGGGTCTTGATGAACTCCTCGCCCTTTGAGGGGTCTACGTCCACCAGGGGTCCGTGGAACGTGACCATGCCGCAGAGCTGGTTCAGGGCGATGTGATACCCCGTGATGTCGCTGAAACCCATGAACGGCTTCGGATGATCCTTGATCATATCGAAGTCCAGGAGGTCCAAGATCCTCATCGAGCCGTAGCCGCCGGTCGCACACAACACCCCGTCGACAGTATCGTCCTCGAAAGCCCAGTTGAAGTCGTCCGCCCTGGCCTTGTCCGTCGCGGCCAGCGTGCCGACTGTCATGAGCTTCCTCGTCGTGTCACCCAGTTCGACCCTGAGGCCGGATTTCTTCAGGATCTCGATGCCGATCTTGATCCCGACATGGTCGGGGTTGCTCGACGGCGATATCACTGCGACTTTCGAGTTCTTTTTCAGCTTCGGTGGTCTCTGGACCTTCAAATCGAAGTCCCCCCTGCGCCCTGATTGGCGAACCGGGATAAAAGACCCCCGTGCGCGTGACCGTCCTAGCAACCTATATTCGGTGGCTGGGGGATTGGGAGCCGGTCGCGGGAGGAACTGATGGACAACAGCGAAGTCGCCGCTGTATTGTACGAGATCGCAGACCTGCTGGAGCTCCAGGGGACCGCCTTCAAACCCCAGGCTTACAGGAGGGCGGCTAGGAACATCGAGCAGCTCGACATGCCGCTGTCCCAGGTCGTGGCCGACGGGAAGCTGGATGGCATACCTGGTGTGGGAGAGGCGCTGTCGAAGAAGATAGAGGAGCTCATGGAGACGGGCGAGATCGGCTACCTCCACAAGC
>JAABQR010000137.1 GCA_011391345.1 Methanobacteriota archaeon
TATGTTGCCGCGGACAACTCCCTCGAGAATTATTGGGACTCGACGACCCTTCCATTCCTGAAGGCTGTTCCGGCCAGCGACCAGGTGAACTTGGTTGCTCTCCTGGACATGAAGTCGACATCCACGATCGAGGTAGTGAAGGTCTCTGGGACGACCGTGACCACGGTGGAAACCTATGGCGAGATGGACACCGGGAGTCCGGCCACCCTCACGTGGTGGATTGACCGCGCCACGACCCTCTGGCCGTCCACGTATTTCGCGCTCATGCTATGGGACCACGGCTTCGGCTGGCATTACATATGCTCGGACGACACGTCCGCGAGCTCCCTGGACATGCCGGAACTGCAGAGCGCGATCGCGAACGCGGGCAATGTGATCAACGTCCTCGAACTCGATGCGTGCAACATGGCGATGGTCGAGGTGGCGTACCAGGTGTCGCTGACGAACCTCGTGCAGTACATGGTCGCATCCGAGGAATACATGGCCGGAGATGGCCTCCCGCTGACCGATGCCCTGACGCCGCTCGTGAACAACCCGTCGATGCTGCCCAGGGACCTGTCAATGGTGATGGTGGACGCATACGGAGCCTACTACACCAACTCCAACGGTGGCAGGATGACGCTCTCGTCCATCGATCTGGAGCAGTTGAGGACGACGATCGGCACGTTCACGACATGGTCGGAGAGGATGTCATACCTGCTGCCCACGTACAAGCCCTACTATGCTGCAGCGGTCAAGGCGACGCACTACATGACAGCGATACCGAGCATGCTCGATCTCTACGATCTCGGGTACCATCTGCTGGGCACAAAGGGAGTGACCGACACCTTGCTCAGGACTGCGACCGCGAACATGCAGTCGTCACTGCTATCGTACATCGTCGATTCCTGGGGAGGACCGAAGATGCTAGACTGCAGGGGCATATCGTTCTACTGGGCGACCTACAACGACTGGTACTATGACGAAGTCGCTTACAGACAGACTGCCTTCGCAGCTGACACCGGATGGGACGACTTCCTCGAAGCGTACAATGTGTAGCGGTGAAACCTCAGGAGAGCCTGAGAGGGGGGGCGGTCGGCCCCCTCTCCATTCATTTCTATCCCGTAAGATCTGTCCGTGCCCCGGCCTTGGGGCACCCTCTGTATGAGGGAATCGGAGCGGGCCCGGTGGGATTTGAACCCACGTCGTCGGCTTCGAAGGCCAAAAGGATATCCTAGCTACCCCACGGGCCCGTTGGCGTCGTCATTGGCCTGGCATATAATAGCCTTTGGTGAGTCTGCGGGCAGGGAAATCGCGGGTCAGTGCTGCCGATGACTCAGGACCCGGATAAGGAAGTATACTATGAGGAACAGCAGGAGCGCGAGGCCTAGGTAGCCCAGCGTGTCCTCCACAACGAACCCCGACATCATGACATGAAAGGCTGTGTTGCGTCAATAACGTTACCGCGAACGATTGCGCACGGCGCTCACTTGTCCTGCTCTTCCCCGAACCTTTTCTTCAGGTGTGGCACGAGCCCACCGCTGTCCAGTATCTTCCTCGCATGGTGCGGTATCTCCTTCAACCGTGCCGTCCTCGCCCCATCCAACGATGAGAGCGTGTGCCCAATCAGGTCCAGCGACACCTTGTCGCCGTCAGAAAACGCTTCGTTGGCGTCATCCGACTCGAACACATGAAAGCCCAGGTTGATCGAGTTCCGGTAGAATATCCTGGCGTATGATCTCGCAACAATGGCAGCCACGCCAGAGCGCTTTAGCGCCATCACCGCCTGCTCCCTGCTGGACCCACAGCCGAAATTCCTGCCTGCGACGATGATGTCCTCTGGAGCGACCTCCTTCGCGAACGATTCGCTGAGGCCCTCCATCGCATGCTCTGCCAGGTGTGCTTCGTCGTACTTGCTGAGGTATCTTCCCGGGATGATGAGGTCCGTGTTCACATCGTCCCCGAACTTCCACACCCGCCCGCTAGAGGTCAACCGTGAGCCACCCCCTCGGGTCCGTGATCTTGCCCACTATGGCGCTCGCCGCTACCGTCGCCGGGCTCGCGATGTATATCTCCGAATCTGGAGAGCCCATCCTGCCCTTGAAGTTCCTATTTCCCGATGAGATGCAGACCTCGCCGGGTCCGAGGACTCCGCTGTGGGCGCCCAGACACGGCCCGCATCCTGGAGGCAGGATCGTCCCGCCCGCTGCGACGATGGTCTGGATGACGCCCATGTCCATCGCGGTCATGAGCACGTTCCTCGACGCGGGTGCGACCAGGAGTCTCACTCCTGGGGCCACCTTGTTCCCCTTCAGGACCCACGATGCAGCTATCAGGTCTTCCAAGCGCCCGTTCGTGCACGTGCCTATGAATGCCTGGTCCACCCTGATGCCCTCGAGCTTGTCAACGGGGCGCGCGGCCTCGACCTTGTCGGGCCCTGAGACCATCGGTGGGATACGCTCCACGTCCAGATCCATGGATTCGCAGTATTGCGCATCAGGGTCGGACTTGCACGTGTGGCCCATCGGACCGCAGTGTTCCGGGGACCATGTCGAGAACGTGGAATCTGCCGGTGCTATCGCGGCCTTCGCCCCCAGCTCGGTCGCCATGTTGCAGAGCACCATCCTACCGGATATGGAGATATCGAACAGGAAGATCCCGTCGAACTCGATGCACTTGTACTCGGCCCGCGAAGGGCCCATCTTGGCCGCGAGGTGAAGGGAAACGTCCTTGGGGAACACGGCCTTCTCGAGATGCCCCCTCATGTGGATGCGGATCGTCTCAGGGACCTTGAGCCACAGATAACCCGTGGCCCATATCCCGGCCATCTCCGTCGCACCGATCCCGGTGGCGAACGCTCCAACGGCGCCAGCGGTGCTCGTGTGGGAGTCCGTGCCGACCACCAGCTGTCCGGGCTTCGCAAGGTGCTCCTCGACGAGCAGCTGGTGGCAGATGCCTTCGCCCACGTCGAAGAAGTGCTTGATCCCCAGGTCGCGCACGAGCTTCCTTATGTGGATGTGCGCGGCGGCGGTCTCCACGGTGTTGGACGGCGTCCTGTGGTCCAGGACGACCGCGATGCGGTCCGGGTCGTACGGCTTCTTCACGCCCAGCTCGTGGAAGGCCTTGCTCACCAGGTAGGTGTTCTCGTGGGACATAAGGAGGTCGGGATACGCCTCAACGATCTCCCCCGCACGGACCTCGGATGTGCCCGCCGCTCTTCCGATTATCTTCTCAGATACCGTCCTTCCGGTCAACGATACACGAACAGCGCTTGGATATATTAACTATGATTTCCGGACAGTCAGCTGACCTTCGCGCAAGCTCCGACGAATCCGTTGGTAGGTCGGATCAGCGCGGGTCATTTGTCGCTAGGTGGGAAAGTTATTTCCTCTGCGGACCGGTTTCGTGCCCCTATGAGCGGGATACTGGAGGCTGAACCCGGTGACACAGTGCTTCTCATGGGCAACGAGGCAATAGTCAGAGGCGCCCTCGAGGCGCGTCTGTCGGTCGCCACCACCTATCCTGGCACCCCAGCATCTGAGATCGGGGACACGCTCGCGAAGGTCGCCGAGAAGGCGGGCATATACTTCGAGTATTCCACCAACGAGAAGGTCGCGACGGAGGTAGCGATAGGTGCGGCCGCGTCCGGCCTCCGCGCCATGGTGAGCATGAAACACGTCGGAGTCAACGTGGCGTCCGACCCCCTCATGACATTTGCATATACCGGTACAAGGGGTGGATTCGTCCTTGTGACGGCGGACGACCCTTCCTGCCACTCGAGTCAGAACGAGCAGGACAACAGATTCTACGCACTCTTCGGAGGATTCCCCCTCTTCGAACCAGCATCACCGCAGGAATGCTACGACATGATCAAGAAGGCCTTCGATGTCTCAGAGGAGCTCGGCCAGCCAGTGATACTGCGCACGACCACGCGCGTGGCGCATGTCCGCGGCCCTGTGACTGTCGGAGAGATCTCCATCGGGCCGAAGAAGAAGGAGTTCGTGAAGGAACCGGCCAGGTTCGTGACCGTCCCGGCGGTCGCCAGGGCGAGGCACCTGGTGCTCCTGGAACAGCTGTCGAAGGCCGAAAGGATGGCCGACGAGTCAGAGTTCAACACTATCATCAGGATCGGGGACGGGGGGAGACAGGGAATAGTCACTTCTTCCGCACCCGCCAACTACACGATCGACGCCGCGAAGGACATGGGGCTGCATGTGGACATCCTCAAGCTCGGCTTCTCCAACCCGGTACCGTCGAGGAAGATGCTCGACTTCCTCAGGACGCATGACAAAGTGGTCATCGTCGAGGAGCTCGAGCCGGTCCTGGAGACACAGGTCAGGAGCCTCGCCCAAAGGGAAGGCCTCGGGACCAAGGTGCTCGGGAAGATGGACGGATACATGCCGAGGGCATACGAATACGACCAGGCCATAGTCACACATGGATTGGCGAGGGCGTTCTCGAAGGACCTGAATGAGGCCGGCAAGTGCGAGCCCCCGCATGACCTGCCCACCCGCCCACCGGTCCTGTGCGCAGGCTGCCCGCACAGCGCGACATACTACGCCGTCAACAAGGCCACGAACAAGAAAGCCCTGTTCGCGACAGACATCGGCTGCTACACCCTCGGGGTCGCGCCTCCGTACAGCACAGCCGACCTGCTCGTATGCATGGGCTCAAGCGTGGGCACTGCGGGAGGACTGGCCAAGGTCAACGACCTGCCCGTGATAGCGTTCATCGGCGATTCCACATTCTTCCACTCCGGCATACCCGGACTCGTCAACGCAGTTCACCAGGGTCACAAGTTCCTCGTGATGATACTCGACAATCGGACGACCGCGATGACGGGACACCAGCCGCATCCAGGCAGCGCGCGGGACCCGTGCAACCCCGGGGCTATATCCGTGTCGATCGAGGAGGTCGTGAAGGGCTGCGGCGTCAAGTGGCTCAAGGTCGTGGACCCCTACGATACATCCGCGATGATCGAGGCGGTCAAGGATGCGCTCACCCAAGATAGCGTGAGCGTCGTCATCGCCCGCAGGGAGTGCGCGCTCATAGCCAAGCGGGACGAGAAGGGCGCGATACTGAAGAAGCACTACATCGACCAGGAGGCCTGCAAGAAGTGCAGGACCTGCGTCACCAAGTTCCAGTGCCCCGCGATATCCAGCATAGACAAGCTCCAGACCATAGATGAGGTTCTGTGCGCCGGCTGCGGGGTCTGTGCCCAGGTGTGTCCGTACAAGGCAATCAAGGAGGCACCGTGATGGTCGACGTGTACCTCGTCGGGGTCGGAGGTCAGGGCATAATCACGGCATCCAAGATCATAGGCGACGCCGCGCTGCTGGCAGGCGAGAAGGTCATACTGAGTGAAACGCACGGGATGGCCCAGAGGGGCGGCTCAGTCGTGTGCACTGCCCGGATAGGGGACAGGGCTGGACCTCTGATACCCGACAAGGCGGCGGATGTCATACTGTCACTCGAGCTGCTGGAGACGCTCAGAGCGGAATGCAAGGCATCGAAGGTGACGGTCGTCCTCAGCTCGACGGAGAGGATCGTGCCCCTTAGCGTGTCCACGCAGAAGATGAGGTATCCGTCACAGCAAGAGGTCGTCGACAAGATGTCTTCGGTTGCCAGGAGCGTCACGATGGTCGACGCTGCTGGCCTCGCGGGTCAAGCAGGCGCGCGGATGTCCTCGAACATCGTGATGGTCGGAGTCCTTGCGGGTTCCGGGGCGACAGGTCTGGGCAGGGACCGCTTTGAAGAGGCCGTCAAGGCCAACATACGGCGGAACGTGGACGAGAACCTCAGGGCGTTCGCGCTCGGATTCGACCAGGGGAAGAGGGCCAAGGCCTGAGAATGTTTTATGTCAGGGTAGCACGTTGGCCGCATAGCCATCTGGGCCCATGGTCTAGCGGTTATGACAACGCCCTTACACGGCGTAGATCACCGGTTCAAATCCGGTTGGGCCCACACCAAGCCTCGGATGAACTCCTTGTACTCGACCTCGACCCCGTACTTCCTGAAATACTTCCCGACAGCGGACATGCCGCTGTTCAGCGCTTCGGTGGCGCGCGTGAGCGTGACCCACGGGACACCGCCCGTGCGGTCCACGCGCAACGCCTCGGAAAGGTCTATGAACCACGGGTCGCCTGAATGGACCAGTATGTTGTACGGACTGAGGTCAGTGTAAACCACACCTGACACGAAGACGAGGACACGGACGAAGGGTTTAATAGTTATGAATTATAATCCGTTATCGTGCCGCGACCGAAGAGATGCCGGAAGGTCTGCTTCGACCCGAACTACAAGATCTTCAAGCCGCAAGGCATCCCCATGAGCGAACTGTCCAGCATAGAGATGGAGCTGGACGAGCTCGAGGCCATGAGGCTCTCGGACGTCGAGAACCTCTCGCAGACGGATGCGGCGAAGATGATGGATGTCTCGCAACCTACATTCAACCGTATCCTTTCAGGCGCCAGGTCCAAGGTCGCCGAGGCCCTCACGGATGGCATGGCGCTCAGGATAGCACGTGGTTCGCCTCACGCCCCGGGACCTTCGGATCGAGCGGCGGCCTGCAAGACAGGGGGTCCGAAGTGAGGTCCGCATCGCTGCTCGTCAAGATACCTGGCAACTGGATCGGATGCCTCGCCAGCAGTTGCGACCTATCGGTCAAGATACTCAAATGCGTGCCCAAGAACAACAACGGCGGGCAGAGCTTCCTGCAGATAGACACAGACCCGGGCCTGTCCCAGGAGGAGCTGGTCAACAGGATACGCGAGGTGGAGCCGAACTGCACGGTCCAGCTCACCGCCGCAGGACCGGGCAGGCACATAGGCACGGTCGAGCTGCAGCAGTGCGCCGCGTGCAGGCTCATGGCAGATTCTGGATGCTTCATGGACTCTGCCTCCAACCGTGATGGCGGGATGATGCAGTGGAACGTCATCGCCCCGAACGCGGCCGCCCTCAGGAACCTCGTCGAGAAGGTCAAGGGACTCGGTTGCACCGTCGAGGTCGAGAAGATATCCGTCCTGAGAACCGTCTCCGAGCTCACGCTCGCCCAGGAGAAGGTCCTCCAGATGGCCTATGAACAAGGGTACTTCGAGATACCGAGGAAAATCACTCTCGACAAGCTGGCCAAGAGGCTGGAGATATCGAAGGCCACCCTCGATGTGATGTTGAGGAGGGCCCAGAGGAAGCTGGTGGCGAGCCACATAGGCGAGATATGCTGACTCGTACCATCGGGGCGACTAGAATCTTCGAAGCGACGGTGGATCTCGATGAGAGCAGATTGCGCGCATTGTGCGGACAAGGAATGCTACGAGGGCAAGGACTGTTACGGCCTCGCTGACAAGGCGAGGAAGGCGTACGAGGGAGACGAGCTCAGGTCGATGAGGGTATCAGGGAAGATCGAGGCCGAGCACTACATGAAGAAGACCAGGCTGGAGGAGCTCATCCTGTACGCGAAAGAGATGGGCATGAAACGGCTCGGAGTCGCGTTCTGCGTCGGCCTCTCCTCTGAAGCCAGGACCGTGACGGATATTCTCATCAAGCAGGGGTTCGAGGTGCATTCGGTGTGCTGCAAGATCTGCGGCATAGACAAGAAGGAGCTAGGGGTCGTCAAGTTGCACGGGGAAGACGGCAACGAGGCGGTCTGCGACCCTATCGGGCAGGCCATGTGCCTCGCCGAGTGCAAGACCGAGATGAACATCCTGGTCGGTCTCTGTGTAGGCCACGACATGCTGTTCACGAAACACTCCAAGGCCCCCGTGACGACGTTCATCGTCAAGGACCGAGTGCTAGCCCACAATCCCGCAGGGGCGATCTACAGCGGGTACTAC
>JAABQR010000138.1 GCA_011391345.1 Methanobacteriota archaeon
GGTCCTCTACGACCCCGAAAGGGCGCACGGCCGGAGCCGAATGGGACGAGTCCGATGACGGGAGTGGCCTGATGGTCCACCACCCGACTTTGTACAGAACCGGGAACGGCGAGAAAAACGGCGTCACTTCGCGTTCGCCAGTAGTTCGAGCGCGAGCGCGAGCGCGGCGTTGGCTGAACGCGTCTTGATATCGTCACGCGCGCCCGTGAACACGTGTCTCCTGCACAGACTCATGTCACTAGTCGAGGCGGCAACGAACACGAGCCCGACAGGCTTCTCTGCGCTCCCGCCTCCTGGTCCGGCGATGCCTGTCGTCGAGATGCCCACATCAGCCCCGAACCTCTCCCGGGCGCCATCAGCCATCTGTCTGGCCACCATCTCGCTCACAGCACCATCGGCCTTCAGCGCACCAGTGTCGACGCCCAGAAGACTCACCTTGGCATCATTACTGTAGGACACGACACCGCCCAGGAAGTAGTCGCTGCTCCCAGGGACCGACGTGATCATATCCCCGACCTTCCCGCCAGTGCATGACTCCGCTGTCGCTATGGTCTTCCCCTTGGCCTTGAGGATCGAGCCCAGCTCCTCGGGGAGTGACACGGGCTCATCTCCTCTTCCCAGGGGTCATGCCAGCATCGAGCAGGCGCTGCTTTCCGTCCAGAGCCTCGATCATCATCGCGACAGGCTCGGGGACCAGGCCGCGCCACTTCCCATCGGATACTATCCTCCGGCGTATCTCCGTGCCCGAGTAGGACTTCGGATTGTACGCCTTGGTCCGCCGGGTCTCATATCCGGCCTGCGAGAAGAGCGACCTCGTGAGGTCGCTGTTCGAAAATACGACATCGAACGGGGGGACGTACGACTCCACATGGCTTACCCATGCCGCGTACCTGTTCACATCCCTCACAGGTATGATATGCACCCTCGAGCGCTCGTCATCCGCGAGAGAGGACAGCATCATCTGGTAGCGCTCCCCGGCTGTGAACGGGTTCTCAGGCGTATGGGATAGTTCCGCGCTGCCGATGACGACGACGAGGTCGTCACAAGCGCCCAGAGCCTCCCTTATCGCCGCAAGGTGGCCCTTGTGCAGTGGCTGAAACCTGCCGATGACCAGACCTCTCAAGACGATACCTCCGTCAGTGCACGGCTGGCCTGTCCACACCTGGGACAGGGCCCGGCTTCGGGACGCTCCTGGCCGCGACCAGGGCCGCGAGCTTCTTCAGGAGCCCGTCCTTGCGTGCTCCCACAAGCGCGTGTGTCAACACATCGCTGAACAGGCGCACGGGTATGACATCTATCTTGCCGATGTACTTGTCCTCGAGCAGCACATCCTTCATGTTCTGCTCGGGTATCAGCACCTTCTTCAAGCCCATCTCGGCCGCGGCCTCTATCTTGGCGGTGACGCCCCCGACGGGTAGCACCTGGCCGCGGACGCTCAGGCTGCCGGTCATGGCCACCGTCTGGTCGACCTCGACCTCCTCGAAGGCGGATATGACGGCTGTAGCGACCGCAACGGACGCGCTGTCGCCCTCTATACCATCATAGGTGCCTATGAACTGGACGTGTATGTCATGGTTGGAGATGTCTTCGCCCGTGTACTTCTTGATGAGCGCGGATACGTTCTGCACGGATTCCTTGGCGATCTCGCCGAGCTTCCCGGTCGCGATTATCTTGCCACCCTCGCGGTTGTGCGGTGGAGTGACCTCGGCCACGATGGGCGTGACGATGCCCGAGAACTCTGCCATGGATGAATCAGAATTGAGCACGGCCAAGCCATTGACAACTCCGATGACCGCGCCCTCGGTGAGGCAGGTCTTGTAGTCCTTTCTCCTCTCGACGGCCCTGTCGGTGACCTGCTGTTCGAGGGAACGGGCGATACTCTTCGCCTCCTGGACGTGCTTCGCGTCGACAATCTTCGCCTCGCGCTCGATCGCGATGTCTCCGGCGACCCGGACCAGGCCTCCCAGCTCCCTGAGCCTCAGCGTGAGCATACCCCTTCTGCCGGCGCGCCTCTGGGCCTCCCTCACTATCTCAGCCACAGCGGACTTGTTGAAGTGGGGGATCTTCTTGTCCTTGGAGACCTCCTGGGCGACGAATGTGATGAGTTTGACCCTGTTCGTCTCGGTGTCGGGCATAGTGCTCCTCATGAAGATCTCGTACCCGTATCCCCTTATCCTGGACCTGAGGGCGGGGTGCATACTGCCGACCGCGTCGAGGTTGCCTGCGGCGACCAGGATGAAATCGCACGGCACGGGCTCGCTCTTGACCATCGCGCCCGAGCTCCTCTCGCTCTGCCCCAGGATGCCGAACTCGCCCTCCTGGAGCGCAGTGAGGAGGCTCTGCTGGCTCTCAATCCTGAGCATGTTTATCTCATCGATGAACAGCACACCCTTGCTCGCCTTGTGTATCGCCCCTGGCTCCAGCCTCTCGTGGGCCGGGGTCTCAAGGCCTCCGCTCTGGAACGGGTCGTGTTTGACATCGCCCAGAAGCGAGCCCGCATGAGCGCCCGTGGCGTCTATGAACGGGGGCATCTCGTCGGGCTTGTGGGTGATCAACAGCTTGGGGACGTTCAGGGCCTCCTTCCGCTGGCCTGTGTACCTGAACACCATGAACAGAAGCATGCCGCCGATGAGGCCTATCAGGAGCAGCGTGGCGTCCTTGTATATCATGAACATGATGGCGGACAGGGCTATGAACCCGAACAGGAGCATGAACATCCATGAGTTCTTCTGGGCGCGCTTCTGCTCCGCCTCTAGCTTCTGTGCATGGACTATCTCCTTCCCTTTGCCCGTGGGCACGATCCTGATCTTGGGCTCGTTGGGGTCGTCGGGGTTGTGATAGGCGATGACGTCCTGCAATTCCCCCTTCGGCAGGAAGTCTACCATGGACCGGGCGAGCATCGACTTGCCTGTGCCCGGATCCCCTATGAGTATCACGTGCCTCTTCTGCTCGGCCGCCTTCCTGATAATCTTGACGGCATCATCCTGACCTATGACCTGGTCGACGAGCTGGGGCGGTATCTTGATGTCCGCTGTCGACTCGAAGGTTTGGGACTTGACCCAATCCTCGATGTCCGGAAGGCCTAGCTCCGACCTCATGGATTCAATGCTTGCCATCAGCTACACCAGTAGTAGTCAAAGCTATTAAGACTGTGCTAGATAAGCGTTGCGCCGTGAGACGATACTCAGTTAACCTAGCCAGTGGGCAAAACCTTCCATCCGTCGGGGGAGGGAGCAGCATTTACAGCGGGGCGCAGGTCCCCTATAAGTACCCGGATATGATAAACAGACCTGTGGCAGGCTCACGGGACATGGTAGCGCGAGGTGCGCCGTATGCGGGTCGAGGACATCGGGCTTGACCCGAGGATCGTGCGGAAACTGAAGGAGGACGGCATCGAGAAGCTGTACCCCCCTCAGGCGCAGGCAGCAGCGTCCGTCCTGGCCGGAAAGAACGTGGTGGTGGCGATCCCCACGGCCTCCGGGAAAAGCCTCGTGGCATACATGGCCATTCTTCAGGCGGTCCTGAAAGGCGGCAAGGCGCTCTACATAGTCCCGCTCAAGGCGCTGGCATCAGAGAAGTACGAAGACCTCGCGAAGTTCTCGGACCTGGGCATCAAGGTGGCGGAGTCGACAGGAGACTATGACGAGGTGGACGCAAAGCTCCACAAGTACGACATAGTCATCTCGACCTCCGAGAAGGCGGACTCACTCCTGAGGCATCGGACCAAGTGGCTCGACCAGATCTCAGTCGTGGTCGCGGACGAGGTCCATCTCATGAACGACCCCGGCAGGGGCCCCACCCTGGAAGTGACCTTGGTCAAGTTCAGGACATTCAATCCGGGAGCGCAGCTGATCGCACTCTCGGCCACCATCAAGAACGCGTCTGAGCTGGCTGAATGGCTCGGCGCGGAGCTGGTGACCAGCGACTGGCGGCCCGTCCCGCTGAGGGAAGGCGTGTACTCCGACGGCGAGATATTCTTCACGGACAATTCGAGGAAGAAACTCGACGCCGACGAAACCCCCGTGAACGCCATCGTCAAGGACACTCTCGCATCGGGCGGACAGTGCCTCGTATTCGTGAACTCGCGCAAGTCGAGCGAGTCCCAGGCGAAGGACCTCGGCAAACTGGTCAAGAAGATGATCCCCGGGAAGCTCGAGAGCCTGTCGAGGACCGCGGACAGGCTCGTGGGGGAGCAGGACGAGCCGACCACGATGGGCGAGAGACTGGGGAAATGCATCAGGAGCGGCTGCGCGTTCCACCATGCGGGTCTGACCAGCGCTCAGCGGAAGATGGTCGAAGGGAGCTTCAGGTCAGGCCAGCTCGCGTGCATAGTCGCGACACCGACCCTCGCCGCGGGCATCAATCTCCCGGCGAGAACGGTCATCGTCAGGGACATCCGCAGATACGATTCTGGAGCAGGCTATGTATCCATACCCGTGCTCGAGGTCAAGCAGATGTGCGGCCGCGCGGGGAGGCCCAGGTTCGACCCGTACGGCGAGGCCGTCCTGATCGCCAGGGACGAGGACGAGCGGAGCCGGCTCATGGAGGACTACCTCCTCGGAGAGAACGAGAGCATCAGGTCCAAGCTCGGCACGGAACCGGCCATGAGGTCGCACGTGCTCGCACTCATAGCGACCAAGGACGCGAACTCGCTGGATGAGCTGAACGAGTTCTTCCAGAAGACATTCCTAGCGCATCAGGTCGATGCTCACTACCTCCGCGACATCATCGGGGGGATCGTCGGGTTCCTGAAGGACGAGGAGATGGTTTCGGAGGAGGACCGCTTGGCCGCGACCCCGTTCGGCAGGAGGGTCAGCGACCTGTACATCGACCCGCTCTCGGCGGTCATCATCAGGGACGCGCTCAAGAGATACGAGCCTGGGAAGCAGTTCGGGCTCGTGCAGGCGGCGTGCTCGGTCCCGGACATGCCTATCCTTTACCTGAGGCAGTCAGACTACGAGTGGATCGAGCTGTACTTGGACGAGGTCAAGGACCAACTGCTGATAGACCCGCCGGAGGACCTCGAGCAGTACGAGCTGTTCCTATCCAAGGTCAAGACCGCGAAGATGGTCACTGACTGGATGTCCGAAGTGCACGAGAACGAGATGTCCAGCTTCTTCGGGATAGGCCCCGGGGACATCAGGAACAAGGTCGAGTTGGCCGAGTGGCTCCTGCACTCGTCCGCGCGCCTCTCCGAACTGTTCAACAGAGAGGCCACGATGGAATGCGTGGACGCCGTCACGAGGGTGAGGTACGGCATCCGGTCCGAGCTGCTGGAGCTCGTGAAGCTCAGGGGACTCGGCAGAGTGCGCGCGCGCGCACTGTACTCGAGGGGCATCAAGGGACTCGAGGACCTGAGGAACACCAGCTACGACAGGCTTAAGCAGATACCAACGATTGGGGAGTCGGTCGCGAGGTCCATCAAGGACCAGCTCGGTCAGGCGGACCCGACCATGCCTGTCAGCAACGAGGATGGGCAGAGGTCTCTTGTCGAGTTCCGATAGAGACGTGACGGTGGTCATCATCATGCACGGTCCGGGCGAGACAGATGTTGAGGCATGGACCAGGACGGTCATCAGGGGAGAGGCGAAAGCCTTGATGGAGACGGTCTTGGCGGAGGCCAAGGCCTCGGGCGCCGAGATACTAATGATGGACGGGGCCATGGTCTTCGGAACGGACCATGTCAAGAGCGCCCTCTTTCACGCGATCAAGGCCACCGTCGAGGGGAGGAACTCCTCCGAATCGCTGGCCATGGAGACTCTTCTGTACGCATCGGGCGAGAGACAACTCTCGAGCGCGATCAGGAAGATGGCCGTGGGAGACGCGACGGAGAGCGTCGTCATCGCAGTGCTCAAGGGACACTTCTCGCCACGCGAGGGGTGGTCGAAGCTTCCCCGGATGGAAGCGATGCTAGACAGGGCCAAACTCGCAGGGTTCGGCATCAGTGAAAGGGAGATGTCTGCCGTGACAGAGGAACGGCTGACCGACCTCGTCCTGGAAAGGGTAGCGGCTGTGGACGTCATCAAGAAGTGATGCGCGTGGTCGCGCGTGCGAAAGAGAAGACCTTATAAGAGCAACTAGCCGATTCCCCACAACCGGTTCTGGTACGATGGCGGCAGTGATCGAATGCGTCCCGAATTTCAGCGAAGGGCGCAGGAAGGAGGTCGTCGACAGCATAGTGCACTCCCTCAGGTCCGTCCCCGGCACCAAGGTCCTCGACGTCGAGATGGACCCTGACCACAACAGGAGCGTCGTCACATTTACGGGCAGCAAGGACAGCGTCCAGGAGAGTGCCTTCAGGGGCGCCCGGGCGGCCATGGAACTGATCGACCTCAACAAGCACACGGGAGAGCACCCGAGGATGGGAGCCCTCGATGTGCTGCCGTTCGTGCCCATCTCTGGGGCGACGATGGAGGACTGCGTCGAGATCGCGAACAAGGTGGGCGTCAGGATCGCAAAACACCTGAAGATACCCGTTTACATGTACGAAGCTGCCGCGAGGAGGCCCGAGAGGAAGAACCTCGAGGTCGTGAGAAGGGGGCAGTTCGAGGGCCTGAGGGAGGCTATACTAACTGATGATTCACGGTATCCGGACTACGGCCCAAGGGCGGTGCACCCCACTGCGGGCGCAATCGCAGTAGGCGCGAGGATGCCGCTCATCGCGTTCAACGTCAACCTGAGGTCCGAGGACGTCGAGGTGGCGAAGGCGATCGCGAAGAAGATCAGGGCGAGCAGCGGGGGCATGCCCCATGTGAAGGCGCTCGGGTTCCATCTGAAGGACAAGGGGATGGTCCAGGTGTCGATGAACCTGACCGACTACACGGTCACACCCATCTCGAAGGTCTTCGGCGAAGTCATGAAGGAAGCCGACGCCAAAGGCGTCGAGGTGGCTGAGAGCGAGATCATAGGCCTGATACCGCTCGACGCCGTTTGCGACCTCGCTGGCAGGTTCCTCAAGGTCCCTAGCTTCGCGAGCAGCCAGGTACTGGAGAGGAGGATCTGGTGCTGACGAGCGCGAAGGGACTCAAGGCGTTCTGCGACGAGCTCGCATCCGCTGAGCCGTCCCCAGGAGGCGGGACCGCAGCCGCGGCCGCCGGGGCCATGGCCGCATCGCTGCTGTCGATGGTGTGTGGCATCACTCTCAAGAACAAGAAGCACGAAAGCAACTGGTCGAAGCTCGCCATGCTGAAGGAGGAGTCAGATGCGCTCTCGTCCCTCCTGCTAAGGCTCGCGGCAGATGACGCGCTGGCGTACGACAGGGTAGTCGAAACGACCCGAGCGAAACGCGCCGCGCCTGCGGACGGGAAGGCGGCGGCCGCGTATGCGGACGCCGTCCGCGTCGCGATGGAGGTCCCGATGTCCACGGCGGAGGCTTGCGTCAAGGTCCTGAGGCTCTCCGAGAAGGTCTCATCGATCGGCACGAAGAGCGCCTCGTCCGACATCGAGGTCGCGAGACGCCTGGCAGGCGCAGGGGTCGACGGGGCCGTGGCGAACGTCCTTATCAACCTGCCTTACTGCGAGGACGCATCCTTCGCGTCAACTGCGAAAAGCAAGGCGGAGGAGCTCCGGCGGGAGAGGAGGCAGTCCCTCGCGCCTTGAACGGTCACTATCTAACGCCAGGAGATGCGCCAAAC
>JAABQR010000139.1 GCA_011391345.1 Methanobacteriota archaeon
GCTTGACTGAGGAGGTGTGGCCATGCCTCTAGGGGCAAGGATGATTGAGGTACCGTTCATCCCTGGAGATGGTATCGGGCCGGAGATCATGGACTCGGCCAGACGCGTCGTGGATGCTGCCCTGCTCAAGACCTGTGACAACGGCCCATCTATACTGTGGCGGGAACTGGCCGCGGGTGAATCCTCCTTCAAGTCGGGGGGCGAGTGGTTGCCGAAGGAGACGGTCACGTCGATAGCGCGCGCGGGAGTGGCTCTCAAAGGTCCTCTCACGACCCCAGTTGGAGGAGGCGTCAGGAGTCTGAACGTCGCCCTGAGGCAGATGCTCGACCTGTACGCATCAGTGAGGCCATTGAGACATTTCGAGGGCGTTCCATCGCCAGTCAAGTGCCCATCCAAGGTCGACATGGTCATATTCAGGGAGAACACCGAGGACGTCTACAAAGGCCTCGAATGGAGGCATGGGTCCGAGGAGGCCAGGCTCGTCAGGGACTTCCTGAGAGACACCTTCGGGGTCGAGCTCACCGACGATACGGGCATTGGTTTGAAGCCCATGTCCGAGCGCGCCTCGAAGAGGCTCGTGAGAGCCGCGATCAGATACGCAGTCGCTCGTGAACGGAATGTAGTGACTCTTGTCCACAAAGGCAACATAATGAAGTTCACCGAGGGCGCGTTCAGGGACTGGGGGTACGAGGTCGCGTTGAAGGAGTTCCCAGACACGACCTGCTTGGGACCCGGATCAGACGGGCTCGTCCCTCGCGACAAGGTCCTGATCAACGATAGAATCGCGGATAACATGTTCCAGCAGATACTCACGAGACCGTCCGAGTATTCCGTGCTCGCCGCGCCCAACCTGAACGGAGACTACCTGGCGGACGCGTGCGCCGCCCAGGTCGGCGGACTCGGGTTCGCGCCTGGGATGAACATGGGCGACGGGGTTGCAGTGTTCGAACCGGTCCATGGCACAGCCCCCAAGTACGCAGGGAAGGACGTCGCGAACCCCTGCGCCATCATACTTTCGAGCGCAATGATGCTCCAGCACCTGGGCTTGGGGCAGGCCGCGGGGAAGATCGTCGCCGCGGTCGAGAGGACGCTCGGGGAGGGAATCCTCACTCGGGATGTCGCGCCGTCTGTCGATGCATCACGGTCCGTAGGCACACGCAGGCTCGCAGAAGAGGTCGTCCTAAGACTCTGAGGTGAGTCAGTGCCCGGTTAGGCGCTTCCTCAGGTCGCGCCTCTGTCTCCTGTCGATCCCCTTCTCCGTTGCGAAAGTGAGGATGGTCGTTAGAAGGGTGGTGCCAAGTATGACGATCAGGGTTGTGTTCAGGAACAGTAGTCCGAGTTCGTCAGACCAGGTACTCACATTCTCCGCGAGCATCACTGCAGGCAGTGTCGCGAGCACGGCCGCGGCAAGTCCCCTCGGCATGCTGGCAAAGACCGTCTCGGCGTCCTCAATGCTGAGGTCCCCAATGCGCCACGCGGTCATGGATATGATCCACCTGACGAGGACAACCATGCTTATCACAAGCAGGCCCGTGATTAGATGAATGTCTGTGAACGTACCGATTCTGAAGAACAGGCCGAGATACACGAAGAAGAAAGTCCGGACGAAGAATGTGATCTCCGAGTGGAACTGCTGTATCTGTGGGTTGCACGTCGTTGACAGGGCCAGGGAGGATAGTCTCCTCTTTACGAATTGCTTGTTGCCGATTGTGAGCCCGAAGGTCAGGGCGGCGACCGCACCAGAGCTGCTGATGGGAGGCAACTCCACGGCACCTGCCACCATGAAGAGCGCGGCGATGGTAATCATGTAGCTCAGTGGCTGGTTCTGCATCTTCTGCAGCACGAAGAGCCAACCGATACCAACGAGGGCACCAACGATACCACCTACCAGGAACTTGCTAGCAAGGTCCTTGGACACTGCCAGCAACTCGAGTTCCCCCGTGAGGATCACGGTGAGCATCGTGAGGGCCACCACAATGACGAGCACGTCAGTCACGATGCTCTCGCTTATCAGCATGGCTTTTGTCTGAGGGCGTATGCGCATCTTCGACACAATTGGGATTACGATTGCCCCACTGGTCCCGCCCACTATGGCGCCCAGAGTCAAGCCAAGGAGGAGGTCCAGGCCCATTATGAGGTGCAGCACGACCCCGACGCAGACGAAAGACCCCAGGAACGCCGCGAGCGACATGAACGCAGCGAGCCGCATGGATTCGAAGACCGTCCGGATATCCAGACTCAGGCCAGCGTCGAATAGGATTATGACGAGGGCCGCGGAGAGGAAGACCCCCTTGAAGTTGTCAATCGCAGCCAACGCATCGTAGGTGACCAGATTGAAGCGTTCACCCAGGATGTCTGGTCCTATGACTATGCCCAGAGTCACGAGTATCAGCACATCCGGGATTCTGAATCTGGTGAATATCATGTTCCCGAAGAACCCAAGGAATATGATTGACCCGATTGCCAAGAATGCAGTGATGGTTTCCGTGTCCATGTCCGAACGCACCTGGGTATGGTGACGTGACGGCGCCGCGGCTTCTCTATGCCTTGCGTCCCCTTGTTCCACAGGAAGGTTGGGCTCACTATTTCATCTTTTATCGAATCTACGTTGATGGATGATTGTGTTGCGTATGGTCGCGCATCCCACGGGCAATCGTAAAATAACCATCAGGTGATTCAGTTGTCCGATGACGATTGATGGAATCTCCTCGACCCAAGGGGAGGACGGGGCTCTTGAGTTCGACGTGCTCATCATAGGCGCGGGACCGGCTGGCCTCGCGGCTGGCATCTACGCCCGCCGGGCGGGACTGAGCTGCCTCATCCTGGAGAAGGGTGTACCTGGAGGTCAGGTCCTGACAAGCCCCATGATCGAGAATTATCCAGGATTCCCAGAGGTTCCGGGCATGAAGCTGATGGACCACATGGCCGAGCACGCACGTAGGTATGTGGACATCAGAGAGGGCGAGGAGATCATCCGAATCAAGGGTGGAGAGAGATTCGAAGTGTCATCGGGCGCGGGGAGGTATTTCTCTCGAGCGCTCATACTCACGACGGGTTCCACCCACAAGAAGCTGGGCGTCAAGGGCGAGGAAGGCATGACGGGACGTGGTGTGAGCTACTGCGCGACCTGCGACGGTTTCTTCTACAAGACGCGCGAGGCGATTGTGGTCGGAGGAGGCAACACGGCACTCACGGACGCACTGTATCTGCACTCCATTGAGTGCAAGGTCTCAATCGTTCACAGGCGTGACTCACTCAGGGCGGACAAGCATCTCCAAGAGAGCGTCGCCGAGAGGAAGATACCTGTCCTGTTCGACACGGTCGTGGAGGAGATCGTCGGCGCGGACGAGGTGACGGCGGTCAAGTTGAGGAACACGAAGACCGGCGCAGTCGAGACGAAACCAGTCAACGGCGTGTTCGTGGCCGTCGGCGAAGTTCCTAGCAACCAGCTCGCGTTCGAACTCGGCTTGGAGATGGATCAAGGCGGCTTCGTCGTCGTGGACAAGACCTTCAGGACTAACGTGCCGTATGTGTATGCCGCGGGAGACGTATCGGGCGGCATCAGGCAGATCGTGGCGGCGGTCCACGGGGGCGCCGCTGCGGCGCTGTCCTGTTTCGAGGACCTCACGAACCCCTACTACAAGCGGGCATGAAAGTCATCCCGGGATATTCTCGTCCAGGAACCTAGTCGTCCTCGTGTACAGGTCGATCAGGTTCCTCCTCTTTCGTGGCCAGTGCCCCTCATCTGGGTATTCGTGATACTCGTACTTCTTGCCCATGCTCTTGAGCTTCTCGACGACTGCCCTCGACTCCGTCGGAGGACACCGCACATCCCTTGAAGAAGCCGTCATCATCAGGGGAGCATCGAGCCTGTCGAGGAAGTACGCTGGAGACCGCTCTCTGAAGAAATCCTTGTCCTTCTCGGGGTCGCCCATCTTCTTCAGGTCGTAGGCCTTGAGGAAACCCCTCTCAGTGGCCATCTCGGTCTCCCAATCGAAGAACCCTACGATGGACACGCCCGCGGCCCACATATCTGGCGCCTTTGTGAGAGCCATCATGCACAGGTACCCTCCGTAGCTGACCCCCCAAATCCCGAGTCTGTCCTCATCGACCATCCCCTTCTCGACGAGATAGTTGCCGGCGAAGACGGTGTCCATCAGGTCGCCTCCGCCCAAGTCCCTGTCGTGGAGGTGTAGGAACTCCCTGCCGTACCCGGTGGAGCCCCTGTAGTTCGGCTCGATCACGTGGAACCCCTTCATCACGAGCATCTGGACAATCTGGTCCCAACTGTTGGTGCTCTGCATCTCTGGGCCGCCGTGGGGAACGACGATGCCCGCCCTGCGACTCTTGTGCCGGGGCTCGAACAGGAGAGCCGGTATCCTCCTTCCGTCAATGGACTTGTACCTGACGACCCGCGGTTCGACGAGCCATCCTCGGGGCAAAGCCTTCCTCTGGAACTCAGTGACCTTCATGGCCCTTGAGCCACGCGACACCAAGACCTCCTCTGGCCTGACCGCAGAGCCATTGATCATCACCATGCCCCTGCCGTCTGGGAGCCATTGCGCAGACCTGGTCACGCCGTCCCGCGGGGACGCCACGGTCGTCGTTCGACCTTCCTTCACCTTGAGGAGCACGTCGGATTCCTCTACCTCGAGATACGCCAGGCGCGCCCCGTCGGGCGACCACTGCGGGCTCAGCTTCTCGTTCTTGGACCTCACGAGCCATCGGGTCTTCTTGCTGGATAGGTCGAGTTCGCCGATGTCGAACTGGTCGTTCTCGTTCGAAGTGAACAGCAGGCGTCTGCTATCTGGAGACCATGGTGACGGCATCGACCCGACGCTGCCATAGGCACCATATTCGACATTCTTCTTGGAGAGCACACGCCTGACTTTCCTCGTCCTCACATCCACGACCGAGATGTAGTCGTCGTCCCCTATGCCCGTTCCGAAGGCGATCATAGAGCCGTCATGGGACCAAGCGAGCGTGCGCACGGGCAGCTCCTCGTTTGACAGTTTGGATGCCGGGCCGCCGTTCGGACCAGAGACGAACAGGTTCTCGATGTCCCCGTCCCTGTTCGATATGAACGCGACCATGGAGCCGTCAGGGGAGAAGTGGGGGTCCTGGTTGTCCGCCTGACCCTTTGTTATCCTTCCGCGCCTCCTGCCATCGGTCGAGGCCGTGAATATGTCATGATTCTCATTCCCCTCAAAGTCAGCATGATACGCGATGATTGGACTGGAGGGAGAGTATGTCGGCGACATGAGCGACTGCTCGCTCCTGAGAAACCTCCTGGTCTTCCCAGTCTTCAGATCGAGGGTGGCGAGTTCCCAGTTGTCGCCCGTGTTGATTGAGCAAACGGCCTTTTCACCGTCTGGATGAAGGTCGTACTCCTGCACCTCGGTCGCCTCGAACAATCTGGCAGTGCTCGTGCTCCTGTGAGTGGTCTTCCTCGGTCCTTTCACACGTGTCCCCATTCGGGCTAGAACGCCTGGCCCGGCAATACACTTTCGCCTCGCGGCAGGTTCCGGGAGCCAAGCCTTAAGGCGAGGTGGCCAAGAGGGATGTTGACGATTGCCGCTGAATGACCCTTCCGAGTCAACACAGAACTGGATAGGCACAACCTTTATTCCTCGTGGTTTCGATGCTCGGGGTCGATAGGAGGTGAGATGAATGGTGAAGGGAAAGATGGGTAAGACATACCACTGCGATATCTGCGGCCAGGAGTGCAAGGTCACCAAGGAGGGCGTGGGCATACTCGTGTGCTGCAACAAGCCGATGAGGGAACTCTAGACTCACCCGCAGGCAGCTCGCGCTGACGCGGTCAGAGTGAGGGAGTGGGCCCGATCGGATTTGAACCGATGACCAACTGGTCACTCAGGGAACAAGTTCCCTTATGAGCCAATCGCTCCGCCGGACTAAGCTACGGGCCCGCGCGATTCATCCTAAATGTCCGGCGTCTTATTATGATTTCCGTCCCAGGATGCAGAGGGCTGGCGGTCCGCCAGTCAGTATCTGTATGTCCTCGACTTCCCCTTTTCGACCTGGACTCCGAGGCCGAGGGTCACCCTGTTCAGGAAGTTGAAGTAGCTCGCTACAAGGTTCGCCCTGAGGATCTCTGCGTCCGTGAGGCCCGCATCCTTCATGTCCTTGATGTCGACCTCTGTGACACTCCTCGGGTCGAGGGTGAGCTTCGCCCCGTATGCGAGTAGCGCCTTGGTCCTCGGCGATGCGTGCTTGCTCGCAAACTCCTTGAGCACCTTCTCGAGCGCGTCGGGGTCCTTCTCGACCTGTTCCAGCGCCTCGGAGTGATGTATGGTCCCGTACGGGGACTTGTTTGCGGCCGATACGACCACCGCGATCATCTCCCGCTCCTCCCTTGACAACGGGCCGGGGCCCATCATGAGCTCCAAATAGAGGTCAACCTGGTGGGACAGGACCTCGGGGTCCGTACCTTCAGCGATGAATACGTTGGCTATGTGCCCTCTCTTCGCGAGTATGCTCTCGTAGACTTCCTTGGTCCGCCCCGTGGCCATCTCCGGGCTGACGGTCATTATCCATGTCATCCAGATACGCCCCTTGCGTGAGGTGCTCGGCTGTGGGCAGTGGTACAGACGAGAGGCTCCTATAAGCCTTGCCCTCGGATGGTCCGCGACCTGGGTGCGGGACTGGCTGGTCCCTGAGTCTATATCCGATTCACACGCATACGGACCTTGTGACGGAGAAGGGCAAAGCAGCATGGTTCCTAGCTCTCCTCTCCCCGATCATGGCGGAGATGCTCTCCGGTTCTTCCCCGCCCCTCGAGTTCATCTTCGGATTCGGTTTCCTGTTCCTGATTCCCATGTACGGCGGGGGCGCCCTCCTCGTCCGTGAGCTGACAATCAGATGGGACAAGGGCTGGGCGACGGTCATAATCCTGGGGGCGGCGTATGGCATCATCGAGGAGGGTATAGCAGTCAAGAGCTTCTTCGACCCTGCATGGGTGGACCTGGGCGCCCTGGGAGAGTACGGGAGGCTCTTCGAGGTCAACTGGGTGTGGTCCGTATGGCTGACGATCTTCCATTCGATGATCAGCATCTCACTGCCCATCCTGATGCTCGGGCTGTGGTATCCCCGGCTGAGGAACGAGTCTATCCTCACCAAGGGTCAGTTCAGACTGGTGGGCTACTTGTTCGTGATAGACATCGCCTTTTGCGCGGTCCTCTTCGTGTCCATCCAGGACTACGTTCCGCCGCTGATACAGTATTCGCTCTGTTTCGTCATCGTCTATCTCCTGATTCAGCTGGCTAGGCGCGTTCCCAAGGATATTGTCAGCGCGAGGCACTACATGCCCTCGTGGGGTCCGACGAGGCTCCTCGTCCTCGGATTCCTGACGCTCACAGGCAGCTTCATCTTCGCCTCGAGCGCCCCGGAGCCGTTGCCGTTCCCCCTCACCATCCTCGTGCTTATGACGATGAGCGCCGGGTGTTTGCTTCTTCTCCAGCACAAGCTTGGCGCGGCCGGCAACTCGGTGCATAAGGCGTACTTCGCTGTCGGCCTTATCCTGCTGTTCATCCTCCTGGGGCCGATCCATGAGGTGTCCAACGGGATGCTCGGCATGTCGGTCGTGAGC
>JAABQR010000140.1 GCA_011391345.1 Methanobacteriota archaeon
GTGGCCTCCGTCACCCCGAGCTTCTTGGCTATCTCGGAGTTGCTCATGCGGGCGTTCTCCCTGAGCTCGCAGAGGATGCGTATGTCTGTCCTGTCGATAGGCAATAGTTTGAGGTCCAGACCCTTCCAGCGCTCGAATATCTCGCACGGGAACTGGCTCTGCTGAGGCGTGTTCATGTGATCCCGTCGCCCTGTACATGCACGCAGTACTTCAAACTAACGGAATCCAATCAACAAAGCGTGTCGTTCGTGCCCTTTTCGTACATCCTAGGGGCGCTTGGCAACGAAAGCTCCCATCGATATCGGCGAAAAACGCTCATTTCCCGTACCGGCGGACCCTCTGTTGGTACGACCTCACGGCCCTCAGGAAGTCGATCTTCCTGAACCCGGGCCAGTACACATCTGAGAAGTACAGCTCCGAATATGCCAGCTGCCAGAGCAGGAAGTTGGACATCCGCTCCTCCCCCGAAGTCCTCAGGATGAGGTCGGGGTCTGGGAGATCGGACGTGTACAGGTAGTCCGCGACGACATCCTGTGTGATGTCATCGACCTTCAGCTCACCCGCCTTGACAGCCTCGGCGAGCCTCTTGATGGCGTGGACTATCTCCTCTCGGCCGCCGTATCCCACCGCGAGGTTGAACGAATAAGCGCCGTAGTCCTTCGTCCTCTCCTCCGCGTAGGTGATGGCCTCCTGGACGTCGTCCGGGAGGAGGTCCTTCTGTCCCAGGACCCTTACCCTGATCCTGTGCTTGTGGACCCTCTCGTCGTCGCCGAGGCTTCTGAAGTTCTTCACGAACATGTGCATCAGGGTCTCGACCTCAGCCCTGTCCCTGCCCACGTTCTCAGTGGAGAATGCGTATACCGTGAGGGCCTTTATGCCGAGTTCGAGACACCACTCGAGCATCTCCTCGAGCTTCTGCTTACCCTTCTCGTGCCCCTCGGAAACCAACAGGCCGAACTCGGTCGCGTACCGTCTGTTGCCGTCCATGATGACGGCCACGTGGTGAGGCACTGGCTGCGCCATCACCTCCTTGAGAAGCCTCTTCTCGTAGGTCTGGTACGCGGTCCCGGATATGGCCTTGGATATCTCGCCAGTCATGTCCGACCGGGCCTCTATACACGGGACGGGTTTATAACTATAGGTGCTTGAAGTCCTCAGGGAGGCCCGCGCTGTACAGGCCCAGGTCGACGCAGCCTATGCCCGCCACGGCCCCTATGGCCCCCCGTCTGCCCGTGACCTCGTGAATCGAGATGCCCGACTTCTCCGCCACGTGTTCCGCGTCGTGGATAGATAATATAGTATCCTTGGCATCGGCCCCGAACCTGACCGCGCTCGCGGGGACATCGATGCCCTGGTACGAGGCCATGACCGTCTCGCTCGAGAATGTGTTGTCCGCGACGTACTTCTGCGCCCATTTCACGGCCTTGTCGACCTCGGCCGGCAGCACCGCGAACGCCAGGGCCGTCGATGCGCAGTTGGTCGTCTTCTGTGGCGCGTGAGGGTTGAGCTGGACGATCTTATGCGTCAGGAAGGTCGCGTGAGGCATCTCCCTCCCGAGCCTGAGGCCCAGGACCCAGGTCGCGCCCTTCTCCTTCGTGTCCGTGTCGTCTATCCCCAGGATGAGCCGTCTGTGGAGCGGGGTCGTGATGCGTATCTCGACCTGCCTCGCCCCGCCGACCTCCTCGTCGCTCAGGAACTCGGCCTTCTCGACGCCCTCGGCCTGCGGAAGGCACGCGCCCACGCCCACGCTCGCGCCCGCGAGGCCCATCCAGGTCGTCTCGACCTTGCCGTTCTTGACCACGAGCGACTTGAGCGCCTGACCTCCGGTCTCCTTCGACGCGGGGCCGAAGTGGACCTCGCCCTCTCCGATCCTGACATCCATCACGAGCGTCGTGCCCTGGACCTCGACATGGTCGACTACGCCACCGGCCCTGAGCCTGTTGACGGCGTCCCACTCGACGGGGCCCTGTGCGCAGCACTCCTCGAATATCCTCGCCCGGCCTATCCGCTCATCGACCATGGTGATGAGCCTCCTCGCGAAGAGGGGCCCGTGCCGCTGCCTGATCTCGAGCGGAGTGAAGACCTTGGCCATCAGAATCAGACTTCCATGACCTCTCCGGGGGTCATTATCTTGACCTTGGCCTTGGACTCCTTCTTCACGAGCATCTCGAACTCCTTGGGGTCCTGCTCGATCGGAGGCCATGTGCCGTAGTGCATCGGCACGACTATCTTCGGCCTGATCAGCTTCGTCGCGAGCGCAGCCTGCCTCGGGTCCATCGTGTAGAATCCACCGATCGGCAGGAGTGCGACGTCCGGCTCGTAGAGGTCTCCCACCAGCTTCATGTCTCCGAACACGGCCGTGTCGCCAGCGTGGTACACGACCTTCCCTGAGTCGATGACCATGCCCGTTGGCATCGCGGCGGAGAATTCGAGTCCGGGCGCGCCTATGCTGGAGGAGTGGAACGCGGGGACCATCGATATCTTCGTGTCCCTGAGCTTGATGGTGCCACCCAGGTTGAAGCCCGTCGCCTTGACCTCGCACTTCTCGATGTAGAGCGACATCTCGACTATGCATGCCACCTCGGCCCCGGTCCTCCTGGCGATCGCGACCGCGTCGCCAAGGTGGTCGAAGTGCCCGTGCGTGACGCAGATGATATCACAATCGACATCGTCGGGCTTCACGGCTGCCTTGGGGTTGCCCGTGAGGAAGGGGTCGATCAAGATCCTGTCCCTCCCGTGCAACAGGAACGCCGAGTGTCCTAGCCACTGTATCTTCATTCAGAACATCCCGGTGCCATCAATGACTCCGGCCTATTTGTTGGTTTTGAGGCGGTGTCTGGGAGCGCCTCTGGCCATATACCGGCCCACCAGGTCTGGCATGTTGAGTGCCTTGATCTCGCCGGATTCGTACACGAGCCACTTGCCCTTGAGGCCCAAGAGCCGGCCACGGTGCACCCCAGAGGTCGTCTGAAGCTGCGGGGCCCTGGGCAGGGGCAGCTCCAGGGGATAGCTAGAGAGTCGCCTCAGGGGCTCGACAGAGAGACCGTACTTCTCCGCGATGGCTGTCTTCAACCCCTCGTACCGGACATCCATCCCGTGGACATCCAGAGCGCGGGAGAATCGCGACAGGATGGTCTGTTGTCTTATGCCCTGCGGCAGGTCCAGCTTGGATGCTATATCCTTCTCCGCCTCCCGGGCCCTCTTCCTGTTGGGGTAGCTCCCGATGATCGCGAAAGCGTCCGCACCCTGCTCGACCAGTCTCTTCTCGACCCTACGGGTCGAGCTCATGCCCACCTTGACCATCGTGTCGTAGAACGCGAGATAGAGCACATGCTGCCTCCTGCAGAACTCGCTGTCGCATATCTCACCCTCGCACTTAGGCTCGAAGATGCACTCCTGGTCCTTGATGAACGACTCGCCAGCGCATAGGTCGCATTGCGGGAACTTCGTGACGGGGGTGTTGTTCGGACACCGGAAGTACTTCTCACCCTCGAAGCGGCCGACACAGGTCTTCCTCTTGCTGACGACGAAGTCCGCAGGAGCCATATCCAGTTCGACCGTCTTCTCCCTGGCGGTGTCGTAGCATGTCAGTTTCGGCTCGAACTTGTCCCAGTAGAACTCGAGCACGTGCAGCGGAAGCCTGTCCTCAAGGCCCTCGAGCCACAATTGGTCGGCGCTGACGAACATCCGGCATCTGCTCTGGTCGGAGAGGTAATAATCGTTTGCCCAGAGTGCGCGAACGTAGTCCGCTACTGACCGTCATCCTCTGGCGGCAAGTCCTGGCGCGGGAAGTCCTCAGGCGGGGGCGCCTCAACGTGTGGCTCCTCAGCAGGAGGCGGGACGTCGCTCGGGAACTCGGACAGGTCAACCTCTATCCTCTTGAGGTACTGCGGGGGCACATCGGTCGTGAGGTACACGGTCCTCCCGGCCTTCTGGATCACGATGCCGTCATCGGCAGCGGCCTTGGAGTTGATCTCCAGTATGATCGGCTCGGGCGTCCTGACCCTCCCCGCGTTGACCGCGTCGCCAACGGTCTTGCTCAGGTGCACCTTCTTCCTGTCGGAGGGCTTGAGCCCGACCTCGAGGACGATGTCGACCTCCTCGGCGGTCGTCGGATAGTACAGCGTGTCCGGGGCGCCCACAGCGTCAGTGTCGAGCTCTATCTCGAAGGAGTGGGCGTATGTGGCCCGGATCATCCCGTCCCTGTGCTCATACCTGCCCTTGTCATCCGTCTCTATGATCGCGACTATGTGGTGCGGGCGCAGCCAGTGGTAGCGCCTCTGCTTCTGGTGCAGGGCGTCCACGAACGCCCTCAGGTCAACGAAGCCCTGTCTGTCCACCCTCAGGTCGAATCTCTCCGGAAAGTGCCTCAGCACGCCAGCCATGGTCCTGCTCAGCCTGTCCAGTTCCTCGTCATTCATCAGGAACCGGCCCTCATCTCCGCAGACGGGGCAGAAGTCCGCCCTGAAATAACCGTGGTTCGTGCACTCCTTCAGCAAGTCTCTGACCTCCAAACGCTTTTCGAGAATGTGGTTTGGGATTTAGCTTTTTGCTGTGCTCCTCCAAGGGGATTAGGGACCAAGGCGATACGAGAGGCCTGCGGATGCTACGAATCACTGCCAAGGAAACCTTAACTACCGGCTCGCGTTACCGGTTCCAACAAACGCCTCGAGACCGGCGTGGACGCGACATCTGGCTCTGACCAGTTCGTCCGGTCCGGCAACTGAGGAGTCGGCGTTCAACCGCCGCAAGAATCGTGGGGCTTGCGAGGATAGGAGGTATGAGCACGGTGGAACGGGTAGTGGTGATCGGAGGTGGCATCGCAGGGATACAGGCGTCCCTTGACCTCGCTGACCGGGGGTTCGAGGTCCACCTAGTGGAGAAGAGCCCTTCCATCGGGGGCCACATGGCACAGCTCGACAAGACATTCCCGACGAACGATTGCTCCATGTGCATCCTGTCCCCCAAGATGATCATGTGCGCGGACCACGCGAACATCAAACTCCACACATATTCTGAGGTCGATGGGGTGTCAGGCGACTTCCCCAAGTTCAAAGTCACGATCAAGGAGAAAGCCAGATACGTCGATGTCACGAAGTGCACAGGTTGCGGTGACTGCGTCGCCAAGTGTCCCGTGAAGGTCCCGTGGGAGTTCGAGGAGGGACTCGCGCAACGGAAGGCCATCTATCTCCCATTCCCTCAGGCGGTCCCGAGGAAGGTCACGATAGACGGGGACCACTGCCGCATGATCCAGAGCGAGAAGTGCGGCGTGTGCAAGAAGGTTTGTCAGGCTGGTGCCATTGACTATGACCAGAAGGACAAGCTCGTGGAGGTCGATGCCGCCGCAATCATCGTCGCGACTGGCTTCGAGCTCATGGACACCAGCGTGATGTCCCAGTACTGCCTGGGAGTGTGCAAGGACGTGGTCACGTCGCTCCAGCTCGAGAGGATACTGTCCGCGTCCGGGCCGACCGGGGGACACCTCGCGAGGCCTTCGGATCACCAGGAGCCGAAGAAGCTCGCGTTCATCCAGTGCGTCGGCTCGAGGGACTCGCACACGCACGGGTACTGCAGCAGCGTCTGCTGCATGTACGCGACCAAGGAATCCATACTCGCAAGGGAACATGCGCCCGGCCTGGAAGCCACCATATTCTACATGGACATGAGGGCGACAGGGAAAGGGTTCCAGGAGTTCGTCTCGAGGGCGAGACAGAACTACGGGGTCAGGTACATCCGATCACGCCCTGCCAAGGTCCAGTCCCCCGACGGGGGAAGCGGGGTGCTGGTCAACTACGAGACCAGAGGAATTTCTGGCGAATCGGTCACGGAGGAGTTCGACATGCTCGTGCTATGCCCGGCACTCATACCATCCAAGGGCGCCAAGGATCTGTCCAAGGCACTCAGGGTCGACCTAGACGAGGACGGGTTCATAGACACTCCCGACTTGGCCAGACCGGTTGACACTTCGAGGAAAGGGATACTCACCTGCGGCTTCATCAGCGGACCGATCGACATACCGGACTCCGTCTCGCAGGCCTCCGCGGCGGCCGCACGCGCGGCCGAGCTCATCGAGGGAGGTGGCAAGTGATGGCCAGGATAGGCGTGTTCATCTGCCACTGCGGGCACAACATCGCCTCGACCGTCAACGTCGAGGAAGTCGTCGAGTACGCCAAGACCCTCCCAAACGTCGCGTACGCCGGCCACAATCTCTACTCCTGCTCCGAGGAGGGCCTCGGTTCGATCAAGAGGAGCATCACGGAGAACGGACTCGATAGGGTCGTGGTCGCGGCGTGCACGCCCAGGACACACGAGCCGCTCTTCAGACGGGCGTGCGAGCAGGCTGGCATCAACAAGTACCTGTTCGAGTTCGTCAACATCAGGGAACATTGCTCCTGGATACACACGAAGGAGCCCAAGGAGGCGACCGAGAAGGCCAAGAAGCTCGTGGCCATGGGGGTCGCGAAGGCCGCCCTGCTCGAGCCACAGACAGAGGGTGAGTCGGCCGTGCTCCCAGCGGCGGTGGTCATCGGGGGTGGGCTCTCAGGGCTAGCGGCCGCATCCTCACTCTTGGACCAGGGCATCGAGACATACCTGGTGGAGAGCACCGACCGGTTGGGCGGACTCCTCTGCGATGTGACGACGGTCGGCCCTGAGGGCAGGGACGCGCGTGCGCTCATCAACGAGATCGTCAAGAGGATCGAGGCGTCGCCGAAGGCGCACATACACATGAAGGCCAGAGTCTCCGAGGTCAAGGGATTCATCGGCAACTTCGAGGTCACTATCAACGACTGCGATGGACCCGTCAAGGTGCCCGCCGGCGCAATCATAGTCGCCACGGGGACGAGGGAACTCGTCCCGACGGGAGAGTATGGGTTCGGGAAACATCCGCAGGTCATCACTCAGCTCGAGCTGGAGAAGAGGCTCGCCAAGGGGGAGAGGCCGAACCGGGTCGTGTTCATCAATTGTGTGGGGAGCAGGCAGCCCGGCAGGGAGTACTGCTCGCGTGTGTGCTGCAATGTGACGCTCAAGAACGCGCTCATGCTCGCAAAGGCCTCACCCGACTCGCAGATACACGTGATCCACAGGGACATCATGAGCAGCGGCACCGCGGCCGAGAAGCTGTACAAGGAGACATCTGACAGCGGCGTCAAGTTCCTGAGGTACGGCTTGGAGCGTCCTCCCAACGTCGTGGGTGACGGGGACGGCGTCAAGGTCCTGGTCTTCGACGAGACACTCGACGAGACCATCCATCTCGATGCGGATCTGGTCGTGCTCGCGGTGCCAATGGTGCCACCGGACGACTCCGAGACGACGGCCAAGCTACTCAAGGTACCCAGGGACAAGTTCGGGTTCTTCCTTGAGGCGCATGTGAAGCTCAGGCCGGTGGAGTTCGCCACGGATGGAGTGTTCATATGCGGCTCGGCCAGATGGCCTGTGAGCGCCAGGGAGTGCATCTGGCAGGGCATGGC
>JAABQR010000141.1 GCA_011391345.1 Methanobacteriota archaeon
ATTGTCTCGGGGTTCTCGTTCGGAGTCACCAGGAACAGGCCGGTGCGGTCCCCGGTGAACTTGCCAGGCTCGAACTGTGAGGCGAAGGGAGCCACATGACGCATGAACGTCGGTGTCTCGGTCACGATCAGTTTCTCTCCGTCCGGGACGGTGACCAAGTCCATCTTGAGCAGGAAGTCCTTCGACCTCTGGATGTCATTCCTGTAACAAGCGAGGACCGCATCGTAATCGGCGGGATGCATTGATTTCATGAGCTCCAGCGCCTCTTCGACCGATCCGGAACGGACGATATTCCTCGCTACGGATGCCATATCGGTCCGGGTCTTCCTATAGTGGACCTCGCTGATCCTGACGGCTTCATCGGGGGATATGTCGAACCCTTTGAGCCTCATGTACTCCTCGAAAGCCTCGGCTGACATGTGCGTCGGGGAAGTCGCCGCGGGAAGCACTTCCTTCTCAAGCCAGAGGTTGTACTCCGCCAGTGCGGACTTCGCGGTCGCGATGTTCGACGAGAGCCTCATGGTCCTTTCGGTCCTGCCCATCATGTCCATTGCGTGGATCTCGATGGTGTCGAGGAACTTGCCCAGTTCCTTCCCCGTCTCCAGGGCGATCTCGTTCCATAATCTGCACGGAGAGACGAGCGAGCCCTTGGAACGTTCGAGATACTGCGGGACCTTCTCCAGTCTGGAAGTGATCGCATCGAGCCTCTTCTCGAGAGGGTCGTCGTCCCTTGTGAACAGGAAGAAGAGGGCGCTTCCGAGGTCGTCGGCAGCCACAGCCATCCTTTCGTGCAACCTCAGTCGCTCAATCTCGAACGTCCTCAGCTCAAGGATGTGGATCGCGAGGTCCCTATCGATGAGCTCGTCTTCGGTCAGATGATTGTCAGGGAACTCCTTGAGCCTCCTCAGGAAGTCCTTCATCCGGTTCGTTTGATGAGCGTACGCCTCCGGTGAGATGTCCTTCAAACAGCTGTCGTACTTGCGCCATCCGAGCTTAGTGGCATGCGTTGGGTCCCAACTGAGGACTTCGTCTAGGATGTCTTCTGTCAGCTGTAGGAAGAGGTTGTTTGCTGACGTGGTTCACACGAATGACTCGCTGCGTTATAAATGCTTATATAATGCCGTTTAGGGCCAGTATCCCTCCGAGGTCGCGCGCATCTCTGCCCTCTCCCCCTGGCCCTCGTCTCAAGAAGTTGAAGACCCAATCCTGCAAAGTCTTATACCTTGCCTGCCTAATCCCAAGAACCCAGATGTCGAACACCAGTGGTCAATCTGTCACTGTCACACTTCGACGTGACCTGGGCCTTTTCGACGTGACGATGATAGGTGTAGGTGCCATGATTGGCACCAGCATCTTCGTCCTGATAGGCGTCACGACGAGGGAGGTCGGGGCAGCGGTCATGCTCGTGTTCGTACTGAACGCCCTCGTCACGGTGTTCACCGCGGGCACGTACGCAGAACTGGGGTCGACGTTCCCTGAGGCAGGGGGCGGGTATCTCTGGGCCAAGAAGGGCCTGAGGCATCCAGCTGCGTTCATGTCCGGATGGATGTCATGGTTCGGGCACACCGTTGCGTGCAGCTACTACGGCCTTGGACTGGGCTACGCAGTAGTGGCCTTTGCTGGATACTTCGACGTCGACCTGTTCGGCATGAGTGACGAGACGATAGTCAAGCTGTTCGCGGCCGGGGCGATCATATTCTTCTTGGGCGTGAACTACGCCGGAGTCGGTGCCACCGGCAAGGCCGGTTCGATGATCACGCTCATCCAGATACTGATCCTGACCTTCTTCATCGCGTTCGCGGTGCTGTATGCTCTCGATGCGAAGGGCGTCCAGATCATGGACAACTTTACCCCCATCTTTCCAGAGGATAAGAACATGACAGACGTGTTCATGGTGATGGGATTCACGATCATCACGTTCGAGGGGTATGAGATCATTGTGCAGTGCGGGGAGGAGGTCAAGAACCCGAAGAAGAACATCCCGCGAGCTATATTCCTCTCGGTGCTCGTGGCAGCCATCCTCTATCTGAGCGTCGCATTCGCCTGTCTGGCGAACTTCACGCCGGAGTGGATCGGCAACGAGGGCGAGAACGCGGTCACCTCCGTATCCCAGCATGTCATCCCATACTTCGGCGCGCCGCTCGTCATCCTCGGAGCAGTGCTGTCCGCTATGGCCGCCCTGAACGCCACGGTGTTCTCGTCGTCCCGGGTCAGCTTCGCCATGGGCCGGGACAAATCCCTCCCGAAGCTGTTCGGTTCCATCCACAGAAGGAGGCGGGTCCCGCACAACGCCATAATGATCACCGGCTTGATCATGCTCTTCATGGCTGTCTTCTTCCCGCTCGAGGTGGTGGTGGCGTCGACGTCGATCATGTTCCTTCTCCTGTTCACGCTCGCCAACGCGGCCTCGATAACGCTTAGGCGGAGGCTCACTAAGTTGGACATCGGCTTCAAGACGCCGTTCTTCCCGCTATTCCCCGTAGCGGGCATCGTCTGCAGCATCATCGTCGCAGGATACCTCTACCTCTTCATGCCGGTGGCGTGGTATATCACGGCAATCTGGATAGCCGTCGGGCTTGCTCTGTCCGCCTTCGCGAGACCCTCTGAGGAGTACCAGTCTATCGTCGAGAGGAGGAGAGTGCCTCAGAAGCCCCTCCCGAAGGAGAAGATCGAGAGGTACAGGGTGTTCCTCGCGCTCGGCGACCTGGGGGACCTGAGGCTCGTCGAGACCGCAGGCATAATCGCCAGATACTTCAAGGGCGAGCTGACCGTGAACAATGTCGTCGAGGTGCCAAGGGCGATGCCCTTGGAGGCCATTAGCCGGGACTACGTTGACGAGATCGCCCAGGGTCTGAAGAAAGCGATCAAGGTGACCCCGTCCACGGTGGATGTGCGGCCTGTGGTCTCCGTGTCGTATTACGTTCCAGGCGCGATACTGGATCAGATCAAGCACGAGGCTGCCAACCTGCTCGTTCTTGGATGGAAGGGCACCAAGAGGCGCGGTAGGACCATCCTGGGGAGGAACCTGGACGAGGTCGTCAGGCGGGCCCCGTGCGATGTCGCAATCATCAAGACCAAGAGGTTGAGCAAGAACATCGAGAGGATCCTGGTGGTGTCGGGCAGGTACTTCGAGACGAGGAAGGCCCTCCTGCTGGCCCTCCCGATAGCGAAGGAATACGGCGCCTCGATCGAGATTCTGGCGGTCATCACGGACGACCGGCAGGTCGCCCTCGCGAAGGGCAACGCGGAGCGGCTGAGCAAGATGTGCACGAAGGTCAATGTCGCGCACAGGGTCCACTACCTGAGGTCCAAGTCGCTCGTGAGTGCCGTGCAGCAGGAGATTCATAAGTCCGATCTCCTCGTCATGGGCACGGGTGCTCAGACAGCGATCGAGAGGACGCTGTTCGGCGCATCCTACGACCGGATACTGAGGACCGCGGACGTGCCCGTCCTGGTCCTGAAGACCACCAACGTCGGCAAGACCGGGCAGCCAGGAAGCGTCGCGTTCCCACAGTTCATGCCGCCCGGCAGAACGACCTAGGCGATCGAGCTTCCGAAGAGCTCCTCCAGCGCCTTCCGCGCCGTCTTCGTGAGGTCCATCGTCTTTGCCTCATCAAAAGTGACCCACTTGATGTCGGTGACCTCGTCGCATGTCCGCTCCTTGCCCCCGATGGGTTTCGAGAGGAAGTCGACGAGCACATAATGGTACTTGACCCTCCTTGCATCGTCCAGGTCGATCATGTCGAAGACGTTGATCAGCTCCAGTATCTCCACCTGGATGCCGGTCTCTTCCTCGGTCTCCCTCATCGCGGCCTCGGACAGCTTCTCCCCGACCTCAACGAGCCCTCCGGGGATGCTCCATTTGCCAGCTCCAGGGTCGAACGCACGCCTAACGAGGAGTATCTTGCCGTTCTTGATGGTCACAGTGCCAACGCCCACGAGCGGTATCTCTGGATACTCCCGCTTCGGTCCCTTCATCTCGTCACCTGTCATCTCATGGCCTCCCTCGCCCTCTGCGAATGTGAATGAATAGTACCACCGAGACAATGGCCGCCGACATTATAGCTGTCCCGAAAATCAGCACCATGTGGCCGTCGCCGTCATCGACCAGTAGCAAGCCTCCCAGGAGCGCTTCCGTGACAGCCTCGAGCTGCCTGGGGGAGAGCCTGTCGACGGTGTCGTATGATGTATGATAGCTCGGGTTCACTGGGATGAGCTGGTCGTCCAGCTCCTCGATGACTAGCATGCTCGGCATCCCCTGGTCCCAGAACGAATAGTGGTCGCTGTATGCGATGGTGGGGTCCACGAGCACTTCGAGGTCAAGGTCCGTCCCGAACTTGTCCACAGCTCTCGAGGTCGAGTCCGCGAGCGCGTATCCGTCGTCGTTGACGACCAGCACGGCTTTGTTGGCGTCACCATCGCGGTACCCGATCATGTCGAGAATCGCCGTGCCTGAGTAGACGTGCCCCAGCGAGGCCTCCTGGGCTACGAAGTGCTGGCTACCTCTGCAGCCTCCAGTGTTGTCGTACCCGTACTCTTCCGCACCGAACATGACGAACTTGACAGTCGCTGGAAAGCCCGATGATTTCAGGACCCTGGCCATCTCGAGCACGGCGGCGACCCCGGACGCGTCGTCGTCAGCCCCCGGGGCGGTCAGGTTCTCTGCCGACGAGAGGCTGGAGACCCCCATGTTCTCAGAATCGTAGTGGGCGCCGAAGAGATACATGTCTGCCTCTCCGTCGCTCCCCTGAAGCGTGGCCACCACGTTCGCGACCCGGGTATCCTCGACCATGAAGTACTGGTACTCTACTGGCATGCCGATCTCCTCGAAAGCTTCGTACAGGAATTCGGCCGCCTGTCGAGACGATTCAAGGTGGAACTCCCTCGACCCGAAGTCCTGAAGCGCCTCGATGGTCCCCATCATCCGGTCAATGTCGATAGATGCCACGAGCACGTCATCATCGGTCTCGGCGATGGAGCTGGCCATTGCCGTTCCGGGTGCGCATGATAGGATACTCGATAATGAAAGCGCGACTAGAGCGGTCCAGGCTGCAGACCACATCCCCGTGGACGCATGCCACTCCTGAGAAGTTTCCCTCGACATCACGGGATACCCTGAGAGGTCAACAATATAAAGTCGATTTCGCCATACTCGACGCGTGGACCTCGAAGGTGTCTTCAGGCAAGTGGGCAAGCAACTCTCGGCCAGCAGGGTGTCAGCGGAGTATCATCCATACAGCGAGCTGAAGCATACCTGGCGGCAGAGACAGAGTACGATCTCGTTCAGGATAAGCGATTACATGGACCTTGCCCCCGAGGATGTCACCGAGGCCCTGGCGTGGTACCTCCTCTGCCGCGCGTACAGGAAGAGGTGCCCCGATGGCATGGCTGAGCGGTATCTGGACTACGCGCGGTCGAGGGCTCTGTGGGAACCGAAGAAGAAGACCTACATGACCCGGGCCAGGAACTTGTCCTTCAGACCCGTGGGGTCGGCCCGGGACCTAGGCACCGTCTTCGACTACGTCAACTCGTGCTACTTCGAGGGCTCGATAAGACGTCCGGACCTTGCATGGGCTAAGGAGTCCCCGTCCGCCAGGCTGGGATTCTACTTCGAGCCCCTGGATATCATGGCAGCCAACCGTGCGCTCGACTCGGAGAAGGTGCCCAGGTATGTACTCGAGTTCGTTGTGTACCACGAACTGTTACATGGCGTGCTTGGCGCGAAGGGCACCCCGACCCGCAGGGTGCATCACACGAAGGAATTCAGGGACATGGAGCGGCGGTTCTCCATGTACTCCGAGGCCGAGGCATGGTTGACAAGACTGGCAAGACAGAAGCGTGTCAGGACGAGTGTCCCCCAGGTGTAACAGTGCGGTTCATTGCATGCTCAAGCACTCTCGCCGCCCTGACCCTCCTGGGGGGTTTTGTCGCACGCCAAGTTGTCCCCTACACATGCTTCGGTGTCTCACCGGTGGTTCATAGAGGGACCCATTTGTGGCGCACTGTCGCCTGGTGTCGGAACACTGCATCATCGGGTCCGCAGCATTTTGTTTCCAGGCATCCTTGAGCTAGCGGGCTCCTGGGATATATCGGTTTCCCCCTTCCGAGGGCAGTCCTCATCCCACTGGCGCGAACCTGCTGGCACCTCCGGATATGCCCCTGGAATCATTTTTATAGCCTGAAGGCATCTATAAACGATGATGGCAGCGTTCATAGGCTGCTCCGGGTGGTCGTACGACGACTGGGTGGGGCGCTTCTACCCCACCGATCTGGCGAGCAGGAAGGGTGAGTGGTTCGCGTACTACTCCAAGTTCTTCCCCACGGTCGAGATAAACTCCACGTTCTACAGGGTCCCGAACGAGTTCATGGTGAAATCGTGGATCGAGAAGGGGAAGCAGCGGCTCGGGTTCGAGTTCTCCGTCAAGCTGCCCCAGATTGTGACACACGACTCCATCCTCAAGGACTCGCCGGATACGGCAGCCGCCCAAGCCTCCAGCTTCGAGGACATATGCGTCAGGCCTTTGGCCGAGGCTGGCCTGCTCGGCGGCGTCTTGATCCAGATGTCGCCTTACTTCAGGTTCGAGGACCGGCCGAGCCTCGGCAAGCTCAGGGCCCTCTTCCAGATGCTCGAGACGGACAAGTACGACTACGCGGTCGAGTTCAGGCACAGGTCATGGCTCAACGAGAAGGGCAACGAGCTGGCTTCGGACGCCGTGGAGGTGCTCCAGGAGTTCAAGGTCGCGAACACGATTGTCGACGGCCCCGGATTCCCCATCACGCGCTCCCTCACCGCCAAGCACGCCTATGTCCGCTTCCACGGGCGCAACTATGATATCTGGTACAAGGAAGAGGCCGAGGACGATTACAGGCTCAACAGGTACGACTACCTCTACAGCCACGAGCAGCTGTCCGAGTGGGAGCCGAGGCTGAGCGAGATCGTGTCCAACTGCGACAAGGCTAGGATATACTTCAACAACCACGGCAGGGCCAAGGCGGTCAAGAACGCCTTCCAGATGATGGATGTACTGGGCATGCAGCACGAGTCCAGGGACGTCCTGATACAAGACCAGATGACCCTCGGCGGGTTCGAGTGAGCTCATGACGCGAGCGTGACCGTGCTCGTGCCGTCCTCGGCCTGCTCCACAGTCATCACATAGCCCATGAGGTCCTTGATGTCCTCGATGTGTGTGATCAGGAATATCTGCCTGAACTGGGCGGACAGTCCCGCAAGCGCCGTCATGACGCTCCTCTTCCTGTCAGGGTCCAGGGACCCGAATATCTCGTCCAGTATGAGGAAGTTGATCGGGTTCGCGCCGGTCCGCTCGGCTATGATCCTCGATATCGCCAGCCTGAGCGCCAGGTTGGCCAGGTCCGACTCGCC
>JAABQR010000142.1 GCA_011391345.1 Methanobacteriota archaeon
CCGTTCGTCGAAGCTCTTCACGTATGGGACGTGGGTATGCCCGAGGACCAGGATGTCGCATCCCGTTCTGTCCAGCAGCCCGCGGTCGACCGCGTCCTCCTGGACGTACTCATCTGGGTCAGTCGGGGACCCGTGGAACACGGCGACCAGCCTATCATCCGCGACGAACCGTGCGGACGGTCCCAGGGCTGACAGGAACCTTCTCGCGCTCTGTTCCAGCCGGTCCGATGTCCAGATCGCCGCGGCCGCGGCGTATGGGTTCATCCGGGACACATCCTTCGAGATGGCCGCACGGTCATGGTTTCCAGCGACGGACCGCGAGCACAACCCCTCCACCTTGGAGCAGCATTCGTTCGGGAACGCGCCGTACCCTACGACGTCGCCAGCACATACCACGATGTCCGGCGACCTCGCCGATATCCGCATCGACGCGGCCTCGAGCGCGTGGAGGTTCGAATGAACGTCCGCGATGACGGCCAGCATCATGCGGCCGCTCACCCGCCGGCGCTCAGGAGGTATCTCCTCAGGACGATCGGGATCTTGTCTATGACATCCGTCGCGAGCAGCCCGTAGCTCCTCTCCTCGAATGCGAGGTCCCCCGCGAGTCCGGCGGTGAAGACACCCATCCTGGCCGCAGCATACGGCGTCGCCTTCTGGGCGACGAACCCTGATATTATGCCCGTGAGCACATCGCCCGTGCCCCCGACGGTCATCGCGTCGTTCCCCGTCCCGTTGAGCTTGACATATCTCCCGTCGCTGACGATATCCACAGGCCCCTTGAGCACGATGGTCGTCTTCAGCTTCGCCGCCGCCTCGAGGACCATCTCGGCGCGCCTGTCAAGGTCGTCCCCGGGCACGGTCTTCCCAGTGAGCCTCTTGAACTCGCCTGCGTGCGGCGTGATCACTGCGGTCCGGCCCTTGAGCACGTTTGGTCTCGCCCCGCACGCGCCTATCGCGTCCGCGTCTATCACCATCGGTTTCCTGCACTTCGAGACGAACTTCTGCACCGCCAGGACCGTCTGTCTAGCATCCCCGAGGCCAGGTCCTATCGCCACGGCGTCGAAATCCTTCGACATGGTCAGCAGGCCGTCGACATGCTCGGGCCCGAGCACGCTGCCCGAGAGCGCCTTGACGATTAGGTTCGGCGAGTAGATCGCCACCGGGGTCGCTGCCGGCTCGGGCGTCGCGACGAAGACCAGGTCTATGCCTGAGCGCATGGCCGCCATGCCTGTGAACGCGGGGGCGCCGCTGTACGGCCCACCGCCTATGACCAGGACCCTGCCCGAGTCGCCCTTGTGGGCGTCCCTCCTCCTCGAGGGGAGGAGGCTGAAGTCCCCGGGGCCGCAGAATGTCTCCGCCTCTCGCGGTATGCCGATGTCTGCCACGACCACCTTCCCGGAGTTCTTCTTGGACATGCCTGTCTTGGGTGCGTGGAAAGTGACCGTGGCGTCTGGCCGGACCGCGAGGTCCGAGGGCCATCCTGAGGGCACGTCGACCGACACCTTCGGCTTCTTGACTCTGTTCAGGGCCTTGATGATCCCCGCGTAGGGTTCCCTGGGTCTGCCCTTCAGGCCCACGCCCAGCATCGCGTCGATGAACAGGTCGTACTGACGGACGTCCATGTACTTGGCCGGCCTCGCAACGCCCCTGACCAGGTAGAGGTTCGCCCTAGCGAGCTCCGTGCCTATCTCATCCTCGGACTCCACGAGGCACACATCGGGCCTCATGCCCTTCATCAGGTGCCTCGCAGCGACGAAGCCGTCGCCTCCGTTGTTCCCCTTGCCGCAGATGACGGCTATGCGGGAACCTGGAGGGTAGCTCTCGATGACGTACTTCGCGACCGCCTCCCCCGCCCTCTCCATGAGTGTGATGGCCCTCACGCCGTTGTACGCGGCGTTGATGTCCAGCACCTTCACTTCCTCCGGGGGTATAGCCGTTCTAGCCACGTGCGGGTCATGGGTCCGAAACGTATTAAACCTGACGAGGTGACGCTGAGCGATGCGCCGCCTGGCTGGCGTCAGGCGTCCATCCCGGTCAAAAAGAAATAAATACACAGAACCCTTAGCACCGGCCATCGGCAGGGATTGCTCAAGTGGGCGAAATAAAGCGATTGGTTCTAGATGTGCTTAAGCCGCAACACCCCACGATTATCGAGCTATCGAGGCGCATCGCGGTCCTCAGCGGCGTATCCGGGGTCAACTGCACCCTTGAAGAGGTCGACCGGGAGACGGAAAGCATCAAGATAACCATCGTCGGCAACGCGATAGATTACGAGAGCATCGAGGAGACGATTTCCGACTGCGGAGCCGTCATACACTCCGTGGATAGCGTGTCCGCGGGCAAGATGCTGGTCGACGAGGTCGAGACCCCTCAGGACCGATGAGCCTCATCATTCCGGTCTCGGGACAGTCTTGAGCTTCGCGGCGACCTTGGTGACGAGGTCCTTCTTCGTCAGTTTGGGCTCGACGAGCACCCTGCCCTCGTGCCTGTGCCAGAACCTGGGATACGACTTGTCGAGCTCCAGGATGCAGTCCAGTCCGAGAGCCTTGACCGCCTCAAAGAGCATGCTTGCGCTCGGCCCCTCGACCGCGTCCCTCCTCGGCACCCTCCTCCCGGCCTCCCTTGACACCCTTAGGTCGAAATACGAAGGCCAGAGCACTAGCGCTTTCTCCGGGTCGACGGTCATGGAATCCCATCGAAGCCAATGCCCCGCCTCTATCTAATATTGTCGGTCCAGACCAGCGCCCAGGCGACAGTTAATTACTGGAGCGGCACATTACCTCGGCAGGGGACGAGGACATGATTGATGAGGACCTAGTCGAGTCAGTGCTCGATGCCGCGATGTCCCAGGGCAGACCACTCCTGGCCGAGGTAAGGGCCGAGGCCACGGAGAGCAGGAATGTCGCTGTCAAATCAGGCGTCGCTAACAGTATTGTGTCCAGCACGGACGCGGGCATGAACGTGAGGATAGTGCTGCCGACCGGCATCGGATTCGCTAGCTCGAACGGCATGTCGAAGGCTGTGGGCGTGGAACTCTCCAAGAGGGCATACATGCTCGCCAAGAACGTGAGACTGAAACACCCGGCCGAGATGTCTCAGGAGCAACCTGTGAGGACGAGCTGGGAGGTCCGGCAGGACAAGGCCTTGGCGGACATCACGATCGAGGACCAGGTGGACTTCCTCAAGGGCATCGACGCCACCGTCACGAAGACCAAGGCCAAGGTCGAGGGCAGGTACTTCGAGATCAGGACGTCGGAGACCCGCGGCAGCTTCGCAAACTCCGACGGCTCGAGGATTTCATCATATCTGCCAAGGGTCAGGGTCGACTCGTCCCTGGTCGTCACATCCAAGGGCGAGAGCGAGCAGTCGATGAGGGAGTTCGGCGGCACCGGCGGATGGGAGCTCGTCGAGAGCTGGAACCTCGAGAAGGCCCTAGCGGACGAGGTGCGGATGCTCAAGACCATCATAGACAAGGGGAAGATGGTCAAGCCAGGCAAGTACGACCTAGTCTGCGGCCCGGAGGTGGCTGGCATCGCCGCCCACGAATCGTGCGGACACCCGATGGAGGCGGACCGCATACTGGGCAGGGAGATGTCGCAGGCCGGGAAGTCCTTCGTGACGCCGGAGATGATCAACTTCAGGGTGGGGTCCGAGTACGCGACGGTCGTGGACGACCCGACGATACCCGGGTCCTACGGATACTACGCTTACGACCAGGAGGGCGTCAGGGCGCGGCCAAGATACCTGTACAAGGAGGGGCTGATGAACGAGTTCCTGACCAACAGGGAGACGGCCGCGACCCTTGGCGGTCAGAGCAACGCGTCCTCAAGGTCGGAGAACTACCTCAGGGAACCGATCGTCAGGATGGCCAACACGCATGTCGCCGCCGGAGACTTCGAGGACGATGAGATATTCGGCTCGGTCAAGGATGGTGTGCTCATGCATTCGTTCACCGAGTGGAACATCGACGACAAGAGGTACAACCAGAAGTATGTGTCCAGAGAGGCGTACTTCATCGAGGACGGGGAGCTGGGAGGCCCCGCCAAGAGATGCGCCCTGGAGATCACGACCCCAGGGTTCTGGGGCGCGGTCGACGCTGTGTCCAAGCACGTCAAGCACAATGCCGCGGAGTGTGGCAAGGGCGACCCCGCCCAGAGCATGGCGGTATTCACAGGCGGTCCAATGATGAGACTCAGGGGGGTGGCTTTGAAATGAGCGAGCTCAGGGAGACCGCCCAGGAGATCGTCGACTTTGCTCGGGATGCGGGCGCGGACGATGCCGTGGCCGAGGTGTTCGACCACAGGACCCACCAGATCAGATACTCGAACAGCCGCATTGACGCCTCCAACTGGTGGAGTCTCAAGCATGCCCATGTGTTCGTCGCCATCGGCAAGAGGACGCTGTCCACCGACCTGCTGGACCTCGCCTCTGCGAAGGCCTCCGTGGAGGCGCTCGTCCAGGGTGTCAGGATCACTCCGGAGAACTCGGCGTACACGGGCATAGCGTCCGGGAAGTTCAAGTACAGACGGGGGCGAGCGGACCCCAAGATCGTCGCCATGCGCTCACCCACGAAGCATGTCCACGATGCCATATCCGCCGCCGTCCGCGAGGGCGCGACCGAAGTGGGTGGCACGCTGTTCGTGAGGCACATGAGGGCGGGCATCGCATCCTCAGGAGGCGCGCTCGCCGAGGACGAGTCGTCAGCGCTCGAGCTCTCCGTCAGGGCATTCTCGCAGCCGGAGGCTTCGGGACACGCGCTTTGCTGCACGCACAAGCTCTCGGGCATGGATGCCCGGGGCACCGGCTCCAGGGCCGGCCAGATGGCCTTCCTGGCCAAGGACCCGGTCCAGGGTGATGTCGGCAAGATGGACCTCATACTCGAGCCCATGTTCCTCGGAGAGCTGATGCACTCGACATCTCACATGATAAGTGCGTTCTACGTCGAGGTCGGCATGTCCATGTTCGCGAAGAGGGTCGGGAAGAAGGTCGCCTCGGAGGAGGTGACCCTCGTGGACGACCCGACCATGCCTTCGACATCACAGAGGGCCTTCGACCACGAGGGCGTCCCGACCAGGAGGACTGTCATGATCGACAAGGGTGTGCTGAAGACCTATCTCCATGACACGTCCACGGCGAAGCGGTTCAAGACGAAGACGACAGGGAACGCGGGCCCGTATGTGCCGATAGGCTTCGACCCGCCCGCGGCGCCTCTTCCGATACATCCAGTGCTCGAGCCCGGGGATATGAGTGTCGAGGAGATGATCGCCGATACCAAGAACGGCCTCTATCTCAACAACACTTGGTACACGAGGTATCAGAGCTACTCGAGGGGCGATTTCTCGACGATACCACGCGACGCGATACTCAAGATAGAGGACGGCCGGATCATGGGTGCTGTCAAGAGCATCAGGGTGAGTGACAACATGCTCACGCTCTGGAAGAACATGGACGCAATCTCGAAGGGCACCGAGGAGGTATTCTGGTGGGACGAGGTCGCCCCACCGTCCACGCTGCCGTCCGTGAGGGTCCGGGGTATGAACATCACGCGCTCTTCGTGAGCGCGCCCCCTTCCTCTCTATCCCTCTGTCCACGTTCACTGGTTCTTGATCAACATCGCGTTGACAACGCCGTCCTGGCCGCACCTGGATGTGATCTTTGCCTCTCCGAGCTCCGTCATGACCGTCGCTCCCTTGGTCATGATGTTGCGCTGGACGTAGTTCGGGTTAGAAGGATTGGATTTGACCGTGAGGATCTTTACCTTCTTCATCGTCTTGGTCGAGGGGTCGACTACGTTGGCCGTGTCCACCATCAGCAGGCGCGCCTTCCTGTTAGCCCCCTTGGTCCTGTAGATCTTGACCTTCCGGACGCCCAGGTGCGTGAACTGCTTCTCCCTGCCGATCTCGAACTTTCTCTTCTTGCGGGCCAGCCGAATCCTGCCGCCTGTGACCTTCCGCTTCGGCCTTCCCTGCCAAATGGCCATGTCTAACCTCTCGGGACATGTGAAAGAAGGAGGGGTATTAATACCTTCTTGAGCGCCTGCGGCCGTTCCCAGGCGGTCAGAACAGCTGTACTTCCGTCTCTTGGCCCAGCCTGACGAGCGCATAACGTCCCCCGCGGGCGGGACCTGGGTTGACGAACACGGTGCCATCCACGGTGCGCTCCCCTCTCGCCTCGTGGACATGTCCAGACAGCACCAACCTCGGCTTGAACTCCTCAACGACCTTCATGATGCCCTGGGACCCGATGTGCCTGCCTGCTCTGTCCGTATCATTGACCCCCTTCGGGGGCGTGTGGGTCACCATCAGCCCGCCGCGGACCGCCACCGATCTCAACCCAGCCACCATGTCATCCTCCTCGACCTCGAATGGCATGTGTGACGACGAGGGCATGCCGCCGCCGAACCCGAACACTTCGTGCCCGAGCTTGCAGACGCGCTTTCCATGCACGCTCGCCCCTGCGTCCTCGAGCATCCTCAGCATCTCGTCGGTGTCGCAGTTGCCCGGCACGGCCAGTAGGTCGGAGTCGAAGTTGTCCAGCAGTCGACGCATGTAATCCGCGGAGCCGTAGGTAGTCACGTCACCGCACACGACGACCGCGTCCGGGGACAGTGTCTTCTCCGCCTTTCGGAGCAGGTCGAGCGCCTCATCGGAGCCGTGAAGGTCTGAGCATACGAGCAGAACAGTCATCGAGCATCACCACGGCGTCGATATCCCGAGGCTCAGGTCCTGGAACACGAGCAGATACGCCAGGACATAGCCGAGCACGGTCCCTCCGTTCAGGAGCGGGAGGCCAGCCTGCGGGTTCCCCTTGAGCACGAACCGCATGAGCAGCACGAAGCCCGCAAGCCCACCGACGAGCGCTCCCAGAGCGACCAGCAGGCTCCCGGACACGCCCATGACCGTCTCATCGGACAGATAGTAGAACGCGGACGCGACCAGTATGCCTGGTATGATCACATCCCCGAGGCCCATGAACATGGCCTCTCGTTCGCCGCCCTCGTCCAGCTGTTGCTTGAGCGGTTTCTGGCTGAGATACGAGTACCCTCTCTTCTTCGGTATGACGAGGAGTATCGGGAGCTTCATCTGGGTCACCCCGTCCGCGAGCGCGACCATGTGCTTGGTGCCGTACACGGATATCGCGTCGTACGCCGCAAGCACTATGAGTAGTATCAGGACCGGGAGGATGTTCAGCGATATGCCGAGTATGCCTATCGTGCCGACTGCGACGAGCATGCCTGTCGCGTCGATCACGTACCATTCAGGCTTCTTGACCAGATAGTA
>JAABQR010000154.1 GCA_011391345.1 Methanobacteriota archaeon
GACCTATGCTGAAAAGTGCCCGGAACGTTCTCACTTTCCTGAAAAGTGACCCCTAGAGGCCTCGATATTCAGGTCTTGAGCTTGATCCGGATCTTGTTCGTGGACCCGTGCCTCTCCTTAGAAACGACGCCCTTCTGCTCGAGCTTCTCGAGCACCCGGGAGACCTTCGCGTTGGACATCTTCGTACGTTGGATGAGGTCCTTCTGCAAGGCCTCACCCCCGGTGTCCATGATCGCTTTGAACATGGTCCTCTCGTCACCTGTGAGTAGCCTCAGGACGAGGTAGTTCTCCTCCGCCGCGACCTCCTCCGGCAGCCTGAGATCCTCCTCCTCCGTAGGCTCGGGGGCGGCCTCCTCCTTCTTCGGCACCGACCCTTCGGCCCCCTTCTCGGCGGACAGGTTACGCGGGGGGACGACCATCGACGGGGGAAGGGGCACGTACTCCTCCCTGAGGAGTATGAACATGACACCGACGGCTATCAGGAACGAGGCACCGACTATGAGGGTGAGATTCGTCGTGGAGTATGACCGAGTGTTGTCCCACATGCCCATGTGGTCCGTCGTATCCTCCTCGGTCGGTTCCCCCATGAAGATCCCGTAGGCTAGGATTGCGATCGCGGCTATCGCGAGAACCCCTGCGATAATCTTCGTCCTGTTCTTCATGGCCCTACCGCTCCCAGCGATGTCCTCGCCAAGTGTAGTGCGTGGGGGGATAAGTAAATACTGCATGACCTGCCCAGGACGAGGAAAGATAGAAATGCACTAAGAGTCTTCACACCGCCAGAGTGGTGCATTTGTCGGAGCACGGGAACAAGCGGATCTCGAAGGACGAATACTTCATGAACATCGCCATCGAGGTCAGCCGCAGGAGCACCTGCACCCGCAGGCAGATAGGCGCGCTCATCGTGAGCGAGCACGGGGAGATCAAGAGTACCGGGTACAATGGGAATCCGAGGGGTCTACCACACTGCGGTGAGATGGGCTGTATCAGGGACAAGCTGAAGATCCCCTCGGGGACGAGGCTCGAGACCTGCACGGCCGTGCACGCGGAGCAGAATGCGCTCATACAGGCGGGGACCAACGCGAAAGGCTCGACCATCTACTCCACCATAGTGCCCTGTCCCATCTGCGCGCGCATGATCATGAACGCGCAGGTCGCGCGCGTCGTGTACATCGGCAACTACTCGGACCTCTCGGGCCTCGAGCTGCTGGAGCAGGGCGGCATCAAGGTCACCAGGGTGGACGAGAAGCTCTTCAAGGCGAAGCTGCAGCGATAGCCGCTCGGACGCTAGAGGACGCCCCAAGCCGGACATGTTCCGCCCATCGTCAATCGAATGGAGATGACATGTCTGGCGATACGCCACGTCATCGCTAGTCTATTATATCGAAATCAGCATCAGCAACGAGGGCGTGGCAAACATGGGAAAGGCTGAGATCCTTCACCAGATCAAGATGGCGGAGGAGCATGTCCGCGTCGTGGTCAAGGAGGCGGAGGAGAAGCGCAAGCAGCTCCAGGCCGATGGCAAGAGGCGGGCCTTGGAGAAGGTCGAGACTGCCGACGCTGATTTGAGGAAGCAGTCGGACGCCCGCTACGGGGAAGCCAAGAGGGCCACCGATGCCAGGAAGCAGGCGGTCCTTGCGGAAGGCGCCCGGAAGGCCCAGGCGCTCGTCTTGCGGGCCCGGACGAATTCGGGCAAGGTGAAGGCTTTGGTCCTTTCGGAGTTCGAGAGGGCAGCAGATGCTTAGACCGGAGGAGATGACCCGAGCGGTCGTCGTCGGGTCGATCGAGAGCCTCGATGTCACGATCGAGTGCCTTTACGAGCTCGGAGTATTGCATCTCATAGACTTCACTGAGCAAGATGAGGACTTCAAGATCGGCCAGCCGCTTGCGAAGGCATCGGACGCGTCTCAGAAGCTCCTGAAGCTGCGGTCCATGATCCGCGCGCTCTCCATCGATTCTCACAAGCCATCCGAACGGATGGTCACATCCGAGATACGGAAGACGCTCGACCAGGCGCTGGTCACGCTCGACCTCAACACATCGAAGAAGGCCGAGGCGAGGCAGAGGATACAGTCTCTCATCCGCGACAAGGAATCGGAGATCAAGGTGCTGGAGCCGTTCGCGCCGTTCGGCATCTCTGTCGAGGACTACGAAGGGTTCGAGACGATATTTTCGTCCGTCGGCACATGCAGGGCGGACCCAGAGTCCGCGCTGCGATCCAAACTCGTCAATGTCGAGGTCCTCAAGGACCTCCGGAAGGGTGACCTCGCAGTCGCCGTGTTTGCGAGGGTAGAGGATAGGTCGGAGGTCACCAGGATCCTCGCAGAGCACGGGTTCCAGGAGTCGAAGCTACCCAAGGTCACGGGCGACCCGTCCAAGGTCTGCGAGAGGAACCGGGCGGATATAAAGAGCCTCGAAGAGGACCTTGCCCGCACCGAGAGCGACCTCGAAGCCATCAGGAAGAAGTTCGCGGACCTCATCATCGCCTCGGAGGAGGACCTGTCGATCGAGGTCATGAAGGCGGAGACGCCACTCCGGATCGCCACATCGACGAACTCGTTCGTGATCGATGGCTGGCTCCCGACCGCGAAGGTCGAGGAGCTCCAGACCTCCCTGAACTCCCGTTGTTGTGGGCTCGCGTTCGTGGAGACGCTCCCTGAGGAGGAGGGCGACGAGCCGCCGGTCCTCCTCAAGAACCCCAAGCCCGTCAAGCCGTTCGAGTTCTTCATCGACCTGGTGTCCACACCGAAATACGATGAGATCGACCCCACGATTGTGCTGTTCCTGACATTCCCTCTCTTCTTCGGCTTCATGATCGGCGACCTCGGGTTCGGTCTGGGGCTCGCCTGCTTGGGCGCGTTCATGCGCCTGAAGCTCAAGGACTTCCCCGACCTGCAGAAGCTCGGCACGATCGTCCTCGCAGGGGGCATCATGGCCAGCCTGTTCGGCCTGTTCGTGTTCGCTGAGGCGTTCGGGGTCCCGTTCCATCCGCCGGAAGCGCACCCCGATGAGCATTCGTGGGAATCGGTCGCCAACATCCCGATCCATCCGATGCTGGACAAGATGACCGACATCAAGGAGATGCTCGCCCTGTCCCTCCTCGCCGGCTGGGTGCACCTGACACTTGGGTTCGTGCTTGGCTTCGTCAACCACATCCGCCACGACCGCAAGCATGCCTTCGCCAAGGTCGCGTGGCTCCTGATCCTCCTCGGCCTGTTCATCGAGATAATGTACATAGCTGGTGGCGCGACCGGCACGAGCGGGTTCGTCAACGATACCGTACTAGCTTGGGTCCCGGACGCAGGCACGTCCGTCGCAGGGATCAGTGTCTCGATCACGGCTTTGGCATTCATCGTAGCAGGGGTGATGGGGCTGTCACTCACCGAAGGCCCGATGGCGCTGTCCGAGGTCATCGGTCTGTTCACGAACCTTGTGTCGTACACGAGGTTGGCCGCGCTGGCCGTCGGGAAGGGGGCGATGGCACTGGCCTTCAACACCATGCTCTTCCCGCTGATATTCGAGAGCCACAACATAGGCATCGTGATTGCCGGTGTGCTCGCCCTCTTCGTGACCCAGATGTTCTTCGTGTTCTTCCTCGGGGCACTGTCCGCGGGGATTCAGGCTATCAGGTTGAACTATGTGGAGTTCTTCCTCAAGTTCTTCGAGGGCGGAGGAAAGGAGTTCTCCCCCCTGAGGTACCTGAGGAGGCATTCAGTCGCAACGAAATGAAGGAGGTAGAAGAGAATGGACCCAACACAAGTGGGACTGGCGATGATCGGCGCAGGGATCGCGATAGGTGTCGCAGGCCTGGGCACTGGAATCGCTCAGGGACAGGTAGGTGCGGCGGCGGTCGGCGCGACCGCGGAGAACCCGAAGATGTTCGGAAAGGGCATGATCATGATGGTCCTGCCCGAGACGATAGTCATCCTCGGCTTCGTCGTGGCCTTCCTGATAATGAACGCGTGAGATGCGAGAAGCGACAGTGGGACCGGCCGGTCGAGCAATCTCAGGAGCTGATGCACCATGAGTCTCGAGATGGTAGTCGAGGACATACTGCGAAGAGGCGAGGAGCGGAAGCTGGAGATCATCCACCAGGGGGAGCGTGAGCGGGACGTGCACGTGGTCCAGGCGGATGCCCAGATAGCGGAGCACAGGGAGAAAGCCGCCCAGCGCGCAGACTCCCGGATCACCCAGATGGAGCAGCAGGAGCTGTCCAGCGCGGAGCTGGAGTCGAAGAAGGCGCTCCTGTCGGCACAGAGGCAGGTGATGGACGAGCTCAAATCGCTCGTGCTCACCGAGATCGCCAACTACCCCGAGGACAAGCGCACGAGGATGTACGCGCGGCTCATGGAGAAGGCGAAGAAGGAGCTGGGCGAGTGCTATGTGTACTCGAACGCCTCGGACAAGCGGTTGGTGCGGCCGCCTCAAGGCATCAGCAACGGCGGCGTGATCGACTGCAAGGGCGGGCTCGTGTTCGAGAGCAAGGACCGTACCGTCAGGCTCGACTACCGTTTCGAGAGCATGCTCGAGGACGTGTGGAACAAGAAGATCCAGGAGATATACTCCAGTCTGTTCGGGTGATGTGACCGATGGGTCTGTTCGGCGGGAAAGGCAACTATGCGTATGCGTGCGCGCGCGTCAAGGCACGCAAGAGCTTCCTGCTCTCCAAGGACGCGTACTCCCGCATGCTCGTCATGGACATCCACGAGATTGGCCGTTTCCTGGGCGAGACCCAATACAAGGACGAGATGGCGCAGTACGGTTCCAGGTACTCGGGCGCGAACCTCGTCGAGGCCGCGGTCACCAGGAACCTTGCGGCCACGTACTCCGACATCCTGAGTTTCACCACGGGCCACCTGAGGGAGATGGTGGGCAACTACCTGAGGCGGTGGGACACGTTCAATGTCAAGACGGTCCTCCGAGGGAAGATATCCAAGGCGAGACCGGAGGAGATTGTCGACACGCTCGTGCCCGCGGGGGCGTTCTCCGAGGAGTATCTCAAGTCGCTCGTGGAGACCGAGGGCATCCACGAGGTCATGGAGGGCCTTTCCAAGCAGGCCGCGCTGCGGATCACGCCGGAGCTACACAGAGACGTGGTCGATTCCGGGAAGCTGGCCCCGTTGGAGGACCATCTGGACAAGATGCTGTACTACGACCTCCTCGACGTGATAGAGCCGACCAACAACCCTGAGCGGCTGCTGAGGGACTTCGTGAGGCGCGAGGTCGATGTCACGAATCTGAAGGTCCTCCTGAAACTCAAGGCGGAGCGCATACCCGATGAGCGCATCCAGAAGTTCCTAATCCCTGGCGGGCTCGAGTTCGGCATGGACAAGCTGAGGGCGATGGCCCAAGGTGAGGGGACAGATGCGATCGTGGCGGAGCTGGAGAAGTCGTCGTTGTTCGAGGACATCAAGCCTGCCGTCGAGTGTTACAGGGCGGACAAGAAGCTCTCCGAGCTCACAATCGCCCTCGACAAGGCGCTGATAAGAAAGAGCGAGAAGTTCGCCAACTTCTACCCGCTGTCGGTGCTCCCGATAGTCAACTACATGATACGGAAGAAGGTGGAAGTGGACAACATCAGGATCATCGCGAGGGGCAAGGAGAGCGGCTTGCCCAAGAGAGTCATCGAAGAGTTGCTGGTGATGTGATTGGAGATCGCAGTAGTGGGGTCGGAGGAGTTCGTCGTCGGCTTCAGACTCGCTGGGATCAAGAAGGTATACGGCGTTGCGCCCGAGATGCTGCAGGAGACAATCCTGCAGCTGGTCCAGGAGAAGAGCGTCGGCATACTCGCCGTGCACACGAAGGACCTAGAGCGGCTCCCCCAGCAGCTGCGCGACAAGCTGATGGCCAGTGTCGAACCGGTCGTCATACCTGTCGGAGAGGAGGAAGGCGACATCAGAGACAAGGTCAGAAGGGCGATGGGTATCGACCTTTACAAGAACAAGTGACGGAGGCGTTTCCGAATGGCTAGCGGTAAGAGTGGAAGGATATGCAGGGTCGCGGGACCAGTTGTCACCGCCGAAGGCGTCTCGCCGAGGATGTACGATGTCGTGCTCGTCGGCGAGCTCAAACTGATGGGCGAGGTTATCAAGCTGGTCGGCGACAAGACCGTCATCCAAGTGTACGAGGACACGTCCGGGATCAGGCCCGGTGAGGTCGTCGTCGACACAGGCGCGCCGCTCCAGGTCGAGCTCGGCCCAGGCCTGCTGTCCAGCGTGTACGACGGCGTCCAGAGGCCGTTGCCCGTGCTCATGGAGAAGCAGGGCGACTTCGTGTCAAGGGGGGTCACCGCACCCGGCCTAGACAGGTCCAAGAAGTGGAAGTTCAAACCAACCGTGAAGAAGGGCGACGACCTGCACGGCGGCATGATCGTGGGCGAGGTGCCAGAAGGCAACATCGTCCACAAGGTGCTCCTCCCGCCCGGTGTGGATGGGAAGGTCACGAGCATATCCGAGGGTGAGTTCACGGTCGAGGAGCCCGTGGGCACGCTCGACACCGGCCACGCGATCAAACTCGCCCAGAACTGGCCCGTCAGGTCGCCGAGGCCCTATATGGACAAGCTGCTCCCGGACATCCCGCTCGTGACTGGTCAGCGCGTGCTCGACATGCTCTTCCCGCTCGCCAAGGGCGGCACAGCGGCCATACCAGGCGGGTTCGGCACGGGCAAGACCGTCACTTCCCAGCAACTGTCCAAGTGGAGCGACGCGCAGATCGTCGTCTACGTGGGCTGTGGTGAGCGGGGCAACGAGATGACGGAGGTGCTCACGACCTTCCCGGAGCTCGAGGACCCGAAGAGCGGGAAGCCGCTCATGGGCAGGACGGTGCTCATCGCGAACACCTCCAACATGCCAGTCGCGGCCAGGGAGGCGTCCGTGTACACGGGCATCACGATCGCGGAGTATTACAGGGACATGGGTTACGACGTGTCGCTCATGGCCGATTCCACATCCAGGTGGGCGGAGGCGATGAGGGAGATATCATCCAGGCTCGAGGAGATGCCGGGCGAGGAGGGATATCCCGCATATCTTGCGTCCAGGCTCTCCGAGTTCTACGAGAGGTGCGGCCGCGTCAACACGCTCGCCGGCCCGACGGGATCCATATCCGTCATAGGGGCGGTGTCGCCATCGGGCGGCGACTTCAGCGAGCCAGTCACCCAGAACACACTGAGGATCGTCAAGGTGTTCTGGGCTCTCGACTCGAAGCTGAGGGAGCGGAGGCACTTCCCGGCCATCAACTGGCTAACATCATACAGTCTGTACAACCCCATACTCGAGGAATGGTACAGACGCAACGTCGCCGAGGATTGGGGCCCGCTGAGGCTCTGGGCAATGGAGACGCTCCAGAAGGAGTCTGAGCTGCAGGAGATAGTGCAGCTGGTCGGCTCGGACGCCCTCCCTGAGGAGCAGCGCCTGACGTTGGATGTGGCGAGGATGATCCGCGAGTTCTTCCTGCAGCAGAGCGCCTACCACGCGGTGGACACGTACAGCCCACTGAAGAGACAGTACGAGTACATGAACGCCATCAGGCATTTCTCCGACCTGTCCAAGAAGGCCATATCGCTCGAGGTGCCTCTGGACAAGATCGTATCGCTCAAGGTCAGGGCGGACCTGGGCAAGCTCAAGTTCGAGGAGACGATCGACAAGGACCTGAAGTCCATACTCCCCGAGATGGACAGGCAGTTCGCTGAGCTGGGGGTGTGACGCATGGCCAAGGAGTATCACACGATCAACCAGGTCGCGGGCCCGCTGGTCTTCGTCGGGAAGACCGAACCGATCGCGTATGGCGAGCTCGTGTCGATCGCGCTTCCCGACGGTTCTGTCAAGAGAGGACAGGTGCTGGACACATCCGACGATGTCGTGGTCATCCAGGTGTTCGAGGGCACGGGCGGTATCGACCGCGCGTCAGGCGTGAAGTTCCTGGGCGAGACTATCAAGATGCCCGTCTCCAAGGACATGCTGGGCAGGATACTGTCCGGCTCCGGGGACCCGCTGGACAAGGGCCCGCCGATCATACCTGAGAAGAGGCTCGAGATCATCGGCGCGGCCATCAACCCCTACGCGAGGGACAACCCTCAGGAGTTCATCCAGACCGGGATATCCTCCATAGACGGCATGAACACGCTCGTGAGGGGGCAGAAGCTCCCGATCTTCTCCGGCTCCGGCCTGCCGCACAACGACATCGCGCTCCAGATCGCGAGGCAGGCGAAGGTGTTGGGTGAGAAGGATGAGTTCGCGGTTGTGTTCGCCGCGATGGGCATCACGAGCGAAGAGGCCCAGTACTTCATGAAGGATTTCGAGCGCACAGGCGCGCTCAAGAAGGCGGTCGTGTTCCTCAACCTCGCGGACGACCCCGCGATCGAGAGGCTCCTGACGCCTAGGCTCGCCCTGACGACGGCCGAGTATCTGGCGTTCGACCTCGACATGCAGGTGCTGGTCATCCTCACAGACCTCACGAACTACTGCGAGGCCCTGAGGCAGATCGGCGCGGCGAGGGAGGAGGTGCCAGCGAGACGCGGATACCCGGGATACATGTACACAGACCTCGCGAGCCTATACGAGCGCGCGGGCAGGATCAAGGGGAAGAAAGGCTCCATCACGCAGTGCCCGATCCTATCCATGCCCGGCGACGATATCACGCACCCGATCCCTGACCTGACAGGGTACATCACCGAGGGCCAGATCGTCGCGTCCAGGGACCTGCACAGACAGGGCATCTATCCGCCCGTCGCCGTGGAGCGGTCCCTATCGAGGCTCATGGGGCAGGGCATAGGTCCCGGCCATACCAGGGAGGATCACAGGGCCGTGTCTGACCAGCTGTACGCGGCCTACGCGGAGGGTAGGGACTTCAGGGGCCTGGTCGCCATCGTGGGCAAGGAGGCGCTCTCGGACAGGGACAGGAAGTTCCTCGACTTCGCGGCCGCGTTCGAGGACAGGTTCGTGCGGCAGAGCAAGGACGAGGACAGGACCATCCAGCAGACACTGGACCTTGGCTGGGAACTGCTCTCCGCCCTCCCGGTCGATGCGCTGACCAAGATCGACAGGAAGTTCATAGAGAAGTACCACCCGATGAACAGGAAGAAGTGAGACGAGATGCCCATCAGGGAGATCCAGCCTACAAGGTCCGAGCTGCTCGAGGTCACGAAGAAGATAAGGTTGACCAAGAACGGCCACAAGATCCTGAAGCTGAAGCGGGACGGCCTCATACTCGAGTTCTTCAACATACTCGACCAGGCCAAGGATCTGAGGCAGGAGATAGCGAAGCAGTACGTCCAGGCGAGGGAGAAGATCGCGATTGCGGGCGCCGTCGACGGTGTCATCGCGGTCCGGTCGGCCGCGTACGCGCTGACGGTGCATCCTGAGATACAGCTCAGGAGCAGGAACCTGATGGGCGTCGTCGTGCCAGAGATCAAGTCCTCCAGGATCGTTGCGCCACTGGACGAGCGCGGATACGGCATCATAGGCACCTCGCCCAGGATAGACGAGGCGGCGGACGCCTACGAGAAGCTCGTCGAGACCGTGGTCAAGGCCGCGGAGCTCGAGACCACCATGAAGAAGCTGCTCGAGGAGATCGAGCGGACCAAGCGCAGGGTCAATGCGCTCGAGTTCAAGGTGCTCCCCGAACTGGAGGAGATCGAGCGGTTCATCCGGTTCAGACTCGAGGAGATGGAGCGGGACAACATATTCCGCCTGAAGCGCATCAAGAACAAGGCGGAGAAAAGGGCAGAGGCGTGACGGAGTTGCCCCTTCTCGACATCCTCCACGACCGCGTCAAGCTGCTGAAGCTGATATGGGTCGCCTTCTGGGCCAGCATGGTCTTCCTGGGGATCGGCTATGGATTGATCCTCATGGATCTAGTTGGGTAGCTCCTCCATGTCGCCGTTCGGCGCGCGTCTCGGTATCTCGACGCCCTTCTTCCTCAACCACTTTCCGCGCTCTGAGAGCGCGTGCAGGGCGGTTATCCCGCGCTCAGGCACTGACATGACGGGGATGCCCCTCGAGTCGAGGAACTGTTCCGACTCCTGGTCGAATATCCCCGCGAAGCATGCAACAGTCGGCTTCCCGCTTATGCGCGCGGTGATGGCTATCCATTTCGCGATTTGGAACAGGTTCGTGGCTGCCTGACGCGCGGCTATGACCATGATCGCCTTCACCTCCGGGGCCTTCCCCACGGCTGTCAGGACGTTCGCGTACCTTGCCGTGTCGGCGTCCCCGATGATGTCGACGGGGTTTCCCGGGTTCCATGTGGGCGGGCACGCCTTCCTTATCTCATCCAGGGTCTCCGATGAAAGCTCTGCCAGTTGGAGCCCGAGGTCGTTCGCGAAATCAGTGGCGATGACCCCCATCCCGCCGGCGTTGGTGACGACCGCGATGCCCTCCCCGTCCATCGGCGGCTGGTTCGCGAGTGCCTGCGCCGCGTCGAACAGCTCGTACATGGTCTTCGCCCTGTACACGCCTGTCTGCTTGAACACACCCTCGTATGCGGAGTCCGAGCCAGCGAGCGCTCCAGTATGTGACTTGGCAGCCCTCGCCCCACGTTCCGTCCTGCCCGCCTTCAGTATCACTATGGGCTTCCTCAGCGACGCATCGCTGAGGGCGTCGAAGAACGCCTGACCGTCCCTTGTTGATTCCATGTACGCTGCGATGCACGTGGTCTTCTCGTCCGATGCGAAGTGCCTGATGAGATCGGAGTCGTCTATGTCTGCCTTGTTTCCGGAGCTCACGAATGCCGAGAACCCGAGCATCTCGCGCACTGAGTACTCTATCGCGGCGGTGCAGAACGCCCCGCTCTGCGAGAAGAACGCGATAGGCCCCTTCAGGGGTGTGGTCCTGGCGAAGGATGCGTTCATGCGCGCGTGTGGCGCGATGACCCCCAAGGAATTCGGGCCCACGAACTTCATCTTGTGCTCCGCGGCGATTGAGAGCAAATCCTTCTCCCTTGCCTTTCCTTCCTCGCCCCCTTCGGAGAAGCCCGCGGATATGATGACCGCTGCCTTCACACCCTTCCTGCCGGACTCCTCCATTACTGCAGGAACTAGAGTCGCTGGGACCACGATGACCGCAAGGTCCACTTTCCCTGGACAGTCCAGGATGGATCGGTAGCATGGCATGCCAAGTATCGTCTTGTGGTTCGGGTTGACCAGGAACACCTTCCCGGGATACCCTTCACCGTACAGGTTCTCGATGACTATGTTGCCCACCTTTCCGGGTGTCGGCGTGGCGCCTATGACGGCGACTGACTTGGGGTCGAAGAACCCGCCTAGCTCGCGCATGACACGCAATACCATCGGCTGGATAAGAAACCTCTCGCGCGCGTTAGTGGGAGAAGTCCTCGACCCACATCTCCCCGCTGCCGAGGTCGATCATCGGCACCTTGGCTGGATCCGGCACCTGGTTGTGCATCCTCTGGAACTCAGTCTGTGATTGCCATGCGGATGCGTTGATGAGTTTGATGCCCCTGTACTCCGCGATGCCGCACTTGTGCACATGGCCCGTGACGAATATGTTCGGCACCTGGTCGATGACCAAGTAGTCCTTCTTCTCGGGCGCGAGCGCAGTCCTCTCGCCGTACACGGGAGCCAAGTGTCTCCGCCTGAGCATCTCCCTCATGGCCTCCAGCGGGTGAGCGTAGTCCAATCCAGAGATGTTCTTGATGTAGTCGTCCATGCTCCTGCCGTGGTACGCCAGGACCACTCTCCCCTCGACATCCAGGTAGCACGGGTTGCCCACGAACATGATGTTGGAATCGAACATGGCCTGCACCTCTTTGGCCAGTGCAGGCTGCGGCTCCGCTAGCCTCACCGCGTCGTGGTTCCCAGGCATCATTATGATCTTGATCCAGTCCGGTATCGCCTTGACCATTTCTGCCAGCTCGGCATACTGCGCGAATACATCCTCGATGAGCAACTCGTCTTCCTGGCCAGGGTAGATGCCTATCCCGTCCACGAGGTCCCCGGGCATCATCATGTATCGGATGTCCTCGGCCACGGGGTCCTTCCGGAGCCACTCCATGAATCTCTTCCACTCTTCCGGGAGGAAAGTGTCGCTGCCCACGTGGATGTCGGAGACGAACGCCATCACTGCTCCCGAGCCGTTCGGCGTCATGGCGCTGTTCATGGGCACATCTGGCCTGATGATCTCCTTCGCGATGACGATCTCCCCGTCCTTGCTGAACGACCCGGCGATGCCGAGGACCTCGTCCTTGATGAACCCCTCGCCCGCTCTCTTGGGGCCCTTCATCACGAGCACCTGGACCTTGTCCGTCTCATCCTCGATCTCCAGGAGCGTATGGCCGTTCTTCGTGGTCCTCGTCTCGTTCAAGATGCCGACGAGCTTGACTTCCCTCCGGACCTTCTTCGCCTTTGAGATTGGGATGATGCCCGCAAGTTCTCTCCTCTTGGCCAGGATCCTCTTGATGGATGTGTAACGGTCGTTGAAGAGTTTCGTGAAGTCTTGGATGTCCCCGACGCAGGTCGAGTTCCCGGTGATGTCCTTGATGATACGTATTGATGGAGGCGCAGTCTTGTCGACTTTCGGTCGCTCCGGTGCAGGTCTAGGTGCGGATTCTTGACTCGGTGCCTGCTGCTCGGCGGCGCACCCCGCATAGCCATCCACATCCTCCCGCGACAGTATCAGCGGTTGATTCTCCGCATCCTTCAGGATGCGGTCGACGCACGCCATCGGGTCCTGCAACCTGGACAACGCCTCCGCGGCCTCTGGGTCGACGAGGATGCCCTTCTCCGTGAGCAGCTGGAGGATACGCTTCTTCATCCAGGGAATCCTAGCGCGGACGTCTTTAAATAGCTTTTCGAGCATGGTGCGCTCGTGGCTGAGGTGAAGGTCACTGCCAGATGCTTCCCGACCGAGGACAGGGCCAAGGTCGTGGATGCCATCGTCAAGCTGTTCCCCGATTTCGTCCCGGAGGGGGACGACCCCATCGTCGGCACTGCGCACTCGACCGAGGTTTTCGCAGAGCTCCTCAAGAAGCATAGGATAAGGTCCGCCGCACGGGCGGTCATGAGGCGCGGCATTTCAGACAACACCGTCAGCTTCACGCTCAACAAGCAGGTCGCGACCGTGGGGAAGGTCTCGTTCTCTGAGGAGAGACATCCCCTCGGCGACTTGGAGGTCGCAATCACGTGTGACGACATCGAGCGATTCATTGACGAGATCGCGCCACGGCCGAAGAGCAAGGAGGGCGATGGACGATGATAGGCGTCGCGTCTCCACTCTTCTGCGGCACCCCGTTTCCTCGCATGGCCGAAGCGATCGCGGAACATTTCGAGCTCTGGGAGGTGCTGTCAGAAGGCCAGCACCGTCTGGACCTCGTGCGCGACGACCTGGTGCGTGCCAGGGACTCGCTCGGCCTCCGGTTCCAGGTTCACGCTCCTATGAGCGACGTCAACGTCGGGAGCGTGTATGAGCCCATGAGGCTCGCGGCCGTCAGCGAGATCAAGCAGGTCATCACATTGTGCCGTGCACTGGACATCGCCGTGCTCACGGTGCATCCAGGGTTCGTGAACGGCATCGCTTTCCTTGACAGGTCGAAAGCGTTGGACATGACCCGCCGCTCGATCCATGAGCTCGCCCCGTTCGCCGAGGAGCACGGCATAGTGATGGCTGTCGAGAACCTGCCTGCCAACATCAATGCGACATGCACGAAGGCTTACGAACTCGTCGAGGTCCTGGAGGGCACGACCGCATCGATATGCTTCGACATGGGTCACGCGAACACTGCGGGAGAGGTCGACAACATGCTCAAGCATGTGTCGAGGTTCAGGAACGTCCATATGCACAACAACGAGGGCCAGTGGGATCAGCACAACATCATCGACGACGGCATCGCGGACCTCGACAAGGTGGTCTCGGCGCTGAAAGAGTCATATTCGGGGAACATCGTGATAGAATCGACCGATCTCGGTCCAGGGTTGGAGAGCAAGGCAATCCTGGAGCGGCTCCTACACGATTGCCCCGCACCGTAGACACTTGAATCTGCCGTCCTTCCAGTGCGCCTCCGTGTGGCCGCAGGCGGGACACACGAAGAAGCCTCCGAACCCCGGAGGTGCGGGGGACACCACTGGTCCTTCTGCCGAGCCACCCTGCCACTGTCCCTGTTGAGCTGGCGCTTGAGGGGGCGGCCACTGCGGTTCCGGCGGGACGTACCTATAACCGTAGTAGTAAGGATACGGCGTCGGTGCCGGGGGCCTTTCCTCGAAGTACTTCTTCTTCGTCACGAACTCGACCATGCGGATGATGTAGTAGCCGAAGAAGACGGCCCCCATGGCCATCCACAATAGAACCGCGATGCCCAGCAGCACGAGGGCTCCCATGCCAGACCCGTCGCTGAACACCTCAGTGGGCATAGAGAGGTAGTCGAACCCGAAGTGCAACATTATCGCGGAGGCGAGTCCGTGCCGCATGAACATGTATCCGAAGGCGACCCCTGCGACCGCTGACGGAAACACCTTCCACGCGCCCCAGCCCTCGTAGTGCCCGAACCCGAACAACGCCGAGGAGATCAGGATCAGGACGACCTCGGGCGTTCCCAAGGTGAATCCGCCACCGAGGAGGTACCGGTACTTCTTCGCCTGGAGCGACTGTCGGAGGAGGTCGATGAGTAGGAGCGGGACACCTATGAGGAGCACTCTGACGATGAGCTCCTCCCATACCGAGGCGTTCGCAAGCAGGAACAGCAGTTCCCAGAGTGCCGAATCCTCGGTTGGGGAGGTAGGTTCCTCCCAGAGGATTCCCGACATGAGCACGATGACTACGTTCAGGAACAGGACGCCGAACATCAGGCCGCACAGATCGAATATCGCACTGTGCCTCCTCGACTCGGCCTTCATCGTAAGCTCCTTGTGATACTGCTTCGCGCTGCTGAGGAACAGCCATACGGCACTCGCTACTATCGCGGCGACGATGAGGATGTAGTATGCGGCGAGGGCGTCCCCTGAGATCTCCCCGATCGCGAGCAGGACTGGTGCAATCACGTACATCGTGTAGCTGTGATGTGTGATCACCGGCAGGACGATTGTCGTGCCATAGACAAGGGCGGCGAGGCCGACCAACAGTTGGACGATGAATGTAATCATGCCGAAAGCGAGGATTGTTTTGATGATGAGACGCCAAGACGGCGGTTTCCTCACAACAGCCGGCCCCGCCCCGATGGGCGTATTGAACGGCGTCCGCGCAGGCTCGGCGTGCCCGATTGGTGCGCTCGGGGCACCACATCTGGGGCAGTAACTACCCAAAGGCGGTATCCTGACGCCGCAGTATCTGCAATACTCTTCCCGTGGCTGCGGCATCGGGCCGCCATCCGCGACCGGCACGCGCGAAATGAGATTGTTCGCGATATATTATGATTTGCGCAGTTGTGGCGGACTGGACACGTCCTGCGCCACGTCGACGGGATGGGATCAGGGCAGAACCCTCCGCCAACCTTTATATCGGCGGAATAGTGTTTTGCCATCGCCCTGCTTCACGGAGGCCACCAAATGGACGATGAACAGCAAACGAAGGTGCGATTCGAGACTCTGAGTGCTGAGAAGATACCTTTCGGCAAGAACAACTTCCTGGAAGTTGCGCGGAAGAAGGCGATCACCGATGAGGGCGACAGTGAGTTCATATCGGTGTCCAGGGGCTACTTCCTGCCAGATGGCAGCGAGAAGTACAAGAAGTCCATCACGATCCCGGACGACCCTGCGATAAAGTCGTTCGTGACGGACAAGATCAGCAAACTCTGAGCACAAGGCTCAGACATCCACCGGGGAAATGGGCGCGCACGGGACACCCTCGGCGACGCCTACTATCTCATTTCTTCTCGTTCCTGGCGTTCATGTCCAGGATGAGTTCCAGGTATGTCCTTGGCTCGAAGTCGGTCAGTGCCAGTTCCCCCCTCACCTGCTCGATCAGGGCCTCGGCCCTCTTAGGCTCCTCGGTGATCAGTTCCAGCTCCACGTACTCTCCGAGGTCATCCACGGCGTCGACGGAGATCCGGATCTTGTCGTACTTGAAATTCCTCCGTTTCTTATGTACGGACATGAACTCCTTGAACCCCAGTCGTTCGACTATCCTCTGGACCGTCAGTGGATCCTCGGTCCTGAGCGTGACCTCCTCCCTCGCCTTCGTGTGCTCCATCCTCATGCGGGGCCCCTTGTATGTCAGCTCTGAAACGCCGTCCTTCTTCCTGAGCCTGAGCGCCTCGTCCGTCTTGCCAAAGTCGCGGTTGGGGTGTTGGAAGTATACGTCCTCGGTCTCCTCCTCGCAAACGAGCTCCGCCCCGAGCTTGCCCAGCGCCTTCTCCACCTTGTCGTTCCCTGGAGAGCGGAATTTGGACTCTACTTCCATCACGGCCCCCATTAGTCTGACCTGATAGATTAATCTGTCTCGACAGCTGGCCAGATATTTCCCTCTGCCAGCCACAGCAGCACCAAAAGGTATAAGTCCCGACTTATTGATAGAAGGCTCCCCCGATGTAGGTGGATATTATGGAGTCATCAGAGCGCGCCATCAAGTTGCGTAGGGACGAGCTCGTCGAGATAAAGAAGCTGTATGAGACAGTCATGACCTTCGCCTCGCACGGCATGTTCTACAGGAGCGGCCGGATCGTGGGCAACCGCCTCGTCAAAGTCACGGGCACCGACCTATCACGGGTCAGGGACGCCCTAGTGAAGGAGGGCTGGGTGAGCGATATATCCTTCGAGGGAGACACGATCAATGTGATCGGCTCGATCGAGGTGTCCAGCTCCGACTCACCAACGTGTCACATGCTCAGGGGGATATTGGCCAAGGTCTTCGAGGAGCGCACGGGCAAGGATGTGTACTGCCACGAGCGCAAGTGCGTCTCGAAGGGCGATGACAAGTGCGTATTCATCATAGACTCGGAGGTGCTCTGAATGTCCAGGAAGACGACCGGCATACCCGGCCTTGACGGCATGATTCAGGGGGGCTTCCCGTACCCGTCCGCGATTCTTGTCGCGGGCGAACCCGGTACCGGGAAGACGACCCTGGCGGTCCAGAGCCTGTTCCACGGCGCGAGCGAGGGTGAGAAAGGACTCTACATAACCGCCATCTCCGAACCTCAGTGGCTCGTGCAGAGGTTCCTGTCGTCCTTCTCGTTCTATGATCAGCAGCTGGTCGAGAAGGGTGTCGTCAACTTCATCGACATCGGCCCGACCCTGGCCAAGAACCCGAGCGACATACTGAGCACGATCAAGAAGCAGATAGAGCAGTACCACCCCGTCAGGATAGTCATAGACCCCATCACGCCGATGACCGACATGCTCCAGTGGAGGGGCGAGACAAGGGAGTTCATGCACGAACTCTTCGCCTATCTCAAGGCCTTCGAATGCCTTGCCATCATCACGGCCGAGCTGTCATACGATGACATATCCCACAGCCAGGAATCGTACATGGTCGACGGCGTAGTCATGCTGTCATATCCCGAGGAGGAGAAGGTGAGGCGCAAGTTCCTAGAGGTCCTTAAGTTGCGTGGGACGAAACACACCACAGGGAGGCAGCTAATCGACATCACGGACGAAGGTCTCGCCGTGCAGGCAGGCTTGAGGTAACCCCATCCATGAGCGACGGAAGCGCACCTGCCCTCGCTCCAGGTAACTCTTACCTGTTCGTCGACAGGGGCGTGCCGAGGGCCTACGAGGCCCTCAAGAGATTGCTGGCCGAGGGTAGGAGAGGGCTCGTCATCACTCGCACCCATCCCACCAGGGTGCAGCAGCAGTACGGCCTAGACTGCCCCATCATGTGGATCGCGAAGAATATCAAGACGACGACGGGCCCTGGCGTGATCAACCTCGAACCCACGAGGCTGATGAAGATTCACAGCACGATATCTGACTTCATCAAAGCGAACCCGGGTGCGGTCGTGCTCCTGGACGGACTTGAATACCTCGTCACGGAGAACGGCTTCTCGAGCGTCATGAAGGCGGTCCAGCTGACCAACGAGGAGGTCGCGATGTCGGGTGCGCTCCTGCTGGTGCCTATAGACCCGAGGACCATGGAGACGCAGCAGCTGGGCTTCCTCGAGAGGGAGTTCTCACTGCCCGAGGACGATGCCAGGAGATACTGAGCCAATCGTCCATTTTTTCTAGTGGCACCACGCTCCGGGTCTCGATGACCTCTGGCGAGGGTTTCGGGAAGGTTCATGTCATAACCGGCCCGGGCAAGGGGAAGACAACGGCGGCCTTCGGGCTTGCCATGAGGGCCGCCGGCCACGGCTACCGAGTGTGCGTGGTGCAGTTCATGAAGACCGGCGAGACCACGGGGGAGTTCTTGGCCGCCAGGAACATCGAGAACATCGATGTGGTTCAGTTCGGTTCGGGACGGTTCGTCGTGCAAGGTAGGCCCACCGAGGCCGATGTCAAAGCCGCGAGGGCCGCCCTGGACGCGGTCCGGGCCCGGTTTGCAGGGGGTTCGTGCCAGATGATCATCCTTGACGAGGTCAATGTGGCCGTTTGGATGGGTCTCATCAAGGTGGACGAGGTCCTCGGAGTCCTGAAGTCCAGACCTACGGGCACGGAGATAGTCCTGACGGGACGGAACGCCCCCGAAGAGTTCGTCGAGTATGCGGATTATGTCTCAGTCATAGAGAACGTGAAACACCCGTACAGCAACGGCACCGGCGCCCGAAAAGGCGTCGAGTGGTGATTCAGGCCGTCTTGTCCATCAGGAACAGCAGGTACCTGATCTCCTCTGCCGTGAACACGGTGTTGTTCTTCAGCCCATCGAAGTCCCTCTCCCTGAGCATCCTGAGGATGTTAGGAGAACCGCGTGTCATCATGTAGATGCGCCTGAACGCATCCTGTTCTATCCTCGGGTTCCCGAGGAGCGAACTCGCGCTGCCATGGTCGAGTCCTTTGAGACGGAGCTCTTGGACCTTCCCCGATTCCACCTCCTTCTTGTGGTAGAACCAGTTGTACGCGGGGGTGTCTTCCCTCGCCGTGATTACGACCTTCGCCTCTTCGAGCCGACCGACCATGTCCGCGAAGAACTCGACAGTGACGTCGGGCACCGCACGGTATCCGTCGAAGACGATGACGGTATCTGCTATCCCGAGGGCGTCGAAGGGGTCGCCCGCTTCGGGCGCGAACCTCTTGGCGAACCGAAGCATCCGGCCGACGATATCATCGGGCCCGCTGCATGCGGGCAAAGGGACCCAAAGCACGTTGTGATCCTCAAGAGCCTCGACGAACTTCCTCGCGAGCGCGCTCGCACCGTACCCGCGGTTCCCGAGCACGACGAGCAGGTCGGAATCGGATTCCATGAATGCACCCATGGCCTCAAGTTCGTCCTTCCTGCCTAGGAAATCCCGGATGTCGGGCGCGTCATCGAGGTCCTTGACCGTCGGACGGCGCCGATCGCCCGTTTCGATGATACCTGCGCGCGCCCGCGTTACTAAGGCGATGGCCCGCTTCCTGCCGACCGTCTTCTCGATCTCATCGACCTTCGCCTCTTCGACCTTGTCAGGGGACCGCATTGTAAACCTGACGCCGGACAGCCCCTCCCACAGCTTCGAGGCCCTCCTGACCCCCTCGGCGGTTATGGTGTACACGCTCATGCGCCTGTCGTGCCCGGACACCCTAGCCCTGAGTTCCTCGACGAGCCCTTCCTTGACGAGCGACTTGACTGCGCGCGGCACGTGCGTGCGCGATATCCCGATCGAGGATGCGATGCCCGCCTGCGAGCATTCTCGCGGGTGCTCTTCCGGAGGAACGTCAGAGGCAAACCTGGACAGATGCAGAAGTACGCGCTCGTTCACGCTCAACTGGCCAGGCTCCGCCATCGTCCCGCGAAATCCCCCTGTGCTTATATAACGGTGATGGTTTCGCCGGAGTCCCATTCCCTGGCCCGAACCATCCGTGAGGTAGTTGGTAATGACCTCAACACGTTTAAATACGCACTTATACGTTGAAAACCAGAGCTGGCAGAGCTATCCTTCCCCCCGGAGGAATGTTCGAATGAAACTGAAACTGCTCAAGCGGAAGTCATGGACTGATGAGAGCGGCGTATCCGAGATCATAGGCAACATACTGATTCTGATGATCACAGTTGTCCTTTTCAGCGGCATCATGATGTTCGTGAACCAGATGCCGGTCCCCGAGCTGACAACCAAGACGGACTTCGCGGCTAGCGTGGAGTTCGAATACGAGGTTAATTCGACGCTGACCGCGACACTGACCATCACCCACATCGGGGGCGCGGTGATGAAGTCCACAGAGGCTCTCGTCCTGGTGTCCATTGACGAGATGACCGAGGGTTACAGGCTCTCCGAGACTGAGGACGCCTTCACGCTCGAGGAATGGTCCATGGGTGCGGAGTGGGTCATGTCCTACAACTCGGCAAGTCCTGGTTACTCCGCGCTTAGCCCCGCCAGTTCGATAACAGTCACAATCGTCGACGACATCAGCCACAACGCAGTGTGGACAAGCCAGGTCTCAGGCGGCATGGGCGGCACCCCGCCGACCATACTGCAGCGGTATGTCGATTCCAATGTCGATACGATCACCGCGGACCCCGTGAAGGAGTACGATGATTTCACGCTGTACGTGAAGGTGACCGACCTGGACAAGGACCTTGAGTCCGTCTGGGTCGATTCCCGTGCCATTATCGGCGGGTCCGAAAACGACTCATTCGACGATCCATCGAGCGGGTTGGTGGCCGCTGAGGGCGGATGGTTCCAGTGGCACTTCAACGACGTCGCGGACAACGCCGCTCTTATCGACGGCAAGACTCTGATCATTTGTGCCGAGGACTCAGCCGGCCATGCGACAAAGGTCGCATACAAGTTGTCAGTGATCGAGCTACCCACTGATACCGAAATCATATACACCAACGAATTGCCCCAGGAAGGCGGCATGCCGTCTTACATCAAGAACATCAATGATGGCCAGGGTTTCGGTGTCTATGCTCAGAACGGCACGACAGGGACAGCGAATATCTCAGATGCGAGGACGACATTCGCCCGCGGCGAATGGGTCTTCGTAAGGGTCGCGAGCCTGTACCTGACCAATATCTTCGGAGGCAACGACCTCACTTTCACAGATTCGAGGACCGACATCGACTTCACGTATCTCGTTGGGTGGGAGGCGCTGAGCACTGAGACGCTCCCATTCTACAGCTATGCATACGGCGGGAACGTCGCAGTCTATCAGGCGGTGTTCAACACGTCGGACATGTTGCCAGGCGCGTACTCGATGGACATGTTACTCAAGACGACCGGGGCCACCAACTACGTGTTCGATGCGAGCCAGACGTTGTATGTAACTGACATATACGCGCCAATGTCGTACTACCCCGTCGCCTGGTCGTTCAAGGATTCGGGATACACGACCCAATGGGGAGACACCAAGACGACCGCCTTCAACGCCTCGGCGACGAATTACATGATATATGTCGCCATGTTTGTCCAGGATGCGATATATCCGCCCTCCCCATCCGTTGGTGAGGTGCGCATAGTGGACATGGTCGGCGGGACGCAACTGTACGGGCCACCCGGCTCTGGCACCATGATCAGCGCGGTGACCAAGTCCGCGACGAACAGCACGGCATACATCTTCACAATCGACCTCAGGCTGAACAACGGCGACAAGTGGAAGACCGGCACGAACTCGTACACCATGGAGATAGCGCAGTTCAGCGACAGCAACGAGGGCGTGTATTCGTATTCCAGACAGATATTCGTCAAGGCGTCCACAGCTCGCGCTGACTTCTTCATGACAACTAACGGGATTTATTCATCGAAGGGTGGCAGCACGAACTTCATCAATCCAGAGTACGTGTACTACACCGAGAACAACAACTTCTTCACGACCAGGATACTCTACCAACAGGAGAACGCTCCAAGCACGTCCCCGTTGTTCTATCACAACGCGATCGCCCTGGGCGACCTCGACGGTGATGGGGACCAGGACCTCTTGGTCGGCTCGAACATGGAGGCGTCCGGCTCCAGCTACGTCGACTTCGGCCAGCTCCTGTATTTCGAGAACACGATGAACACCTGGGGCATCTGGCAATCCCCCTCCGTGATCACCAGGCCGACGGGTGACGCTTCCACGGCCAAGATCGAATGGATCGACATGGGCGACATCAATGCCGACGGCGACATGGACTTCGCGTACTCGACGAACGCCCACAAGGTGATCATCTACAACAACACCTACGGTGCCGGCGGAACGGTCTTCGCGACGTATAATTCGACCAACGACGGCATCAGGAAGGTGGCCCTCGAGGACATGACGGGAGATGGACGCGCGGACCTGATCGTACTCGCTGAGGGCAAGATATTCATGTACGACCTCACGAAATGGACTCGCGGACTCTTCGCCCAGCTCCCCAACACTGCCTTCAGCGGCAGCAACATTGAGGACTTCGACATCGCGGACATGAATCAGGACGGGATGCTGGATATCATCACCGTGGATCCCAATGTGGCTTCCAACAACCTGATCGAGGGCGTGTGGGTGAACAACTACACGACGAGCACGGCACCCAGCATGGCAAAGGTTGACACCGCCGAGGCGGTCCTTAAGCCGGCTGGATTCCTACTTTCGGGCTCCTCCTCAAGTACACTAGCTGTCGACGGCTCCGCCATGGTCATCAGGGAGAACGTCACTGGCGAAGA
>JAABQR010000144.1 GCA_011391345.1 Methanobacteriota archaeon
GTATCTCGCATTCAAGCGGCTCGGCGCGAAGCCCGAGAAGGTGCACCTGAAGCAGCTCACCGGCGTGGACGTGTCAGCTGACGAGAAGCGCTCGCTGTCAGACTACCACATACTCGTGCTGCCTGGCGGGTTCTCATCAGGGGACTACGTGCGCGCGGGCGCCATCTTCGCCGCGCGCATGAAGAGCCGACTGTCGGGGGACCTGGTAGACTTCGTCAAGTCCGGGAAGCCCGTCCTGGGAATATGCAACGGGTTCCAGATACTCGTCGAGACTGGACTGCTCCCCGCGATGTCGGGCGTCATGTCCGATGTGCCCGAGGCTGTACTGGGCACGAACGACTCAGGCAGGTTCGAGTGCAGGCCCACCCTTCTCAGGAAGGTCAACAGGGGCAGGTGCGTCTTCACGACGAGGATACCGGACGACAAGATATCCCTCATACCGTCCGCGCACGCGGAGGGGAAGCTGATGTTCCCCATCGAGAAGCGCGACCGGATACTCAAGGAACTCTCGGAGAACGACCAGGTCGTCTTCAAGTACGTCGATCCCGATGGGAAGCTAGCTGGATATCCATGGTGCCCGAACGGCGCCGCCGAGAACATCGCGGGCATATGTAACAGGGACGGGAACGTGTTCGGCCTGATGCCGCACCCGGAAAGGGTGTTCTTCAGGTTCACGCATCCCGACTGGACCAGGAGCCCGGACGGGCCGGGCGACGGCAGGGCGGTCTTCGAGTCGGTGCTGGACTACGCGTCCAAGAAACTGTGACGGCCCTCAGAGAGACACTATGAGCTCCACCTGGTCGCTGTCCTTGAGCCCGAGCGAGCGCCTGAGATGGTACTTGCAGATGACCTCGATGATGTCTGAATGATGTGACCTCACTGGGATGACCACGGCGCACTCCATGTTCCTGATGGTCGCGAGGAAGCACTTGACGTCGCCGAATGTCCTGCCCTCCTTCTCGAAGCCCTTGATCACTATGCCCTCGGACTTCCTCAGTATGTCCATCTTGGACAGCTCATGCTGGTCTATCCTGAGGTTGAGCGTGCCCTCGTACGGCTTGAACCAGAGCTTCTTCTGGAACTGCTCGGTATAGACCTCCTGGTTGACGTAGTACTGTCCCTCCCCGAGGCCTGAAGTCACGGTCCCGAGTATGACCAGGTGGTCTTTCATCTCGAAGATGCGCTGGTAGTCGGAGTACTCCTTCCTGAGCAGGTCGAAGCCCTTGTCCGTAAGCTTGATGCGCTGTCTCCTCGCCCCCAGGTCCCTCTCGATCAGGCCCTCTCCGAGGAGTTCCAATATCTTCTTCGAAGCCGATTGCTGGCTTATCTCGAGTACGTTCCCGAGCTCCCTGGACGATATCGCGATGTAATCATGGACGCCGCCCATTAGGGCGATGTGCTTCAAGGTGGCAATCTGCTTCTCATGCATGGCGGAATTCGCATGACAGAGGGGCGATAAATAGATTTCCAGAAATTTGGTAGTAAACGGTTCCTTTGGTAGATGTCCGAGAATCGACAGAGCCCTTGGCTCAGTCCACCCCGTGCTCGCTGAGCTCGAGATACCTCTCGCTCCTGAGCCTCACGACGGGTATGTTCTCCGCCCTCAGGCGCCTTATGAGCCCGCGGTCGTTCGTGAGGACCGCAGCCGACATCCTCTTCGCAACGTCCAAGACCGCATCGTCCCCTCGCAGGTCCGTGTCCACGACCTCGTACTTCCTGGCGAGGGCGACCGCGCCCTTGCCGGCGGGATCCCTCGAGTTGGCCAGCTCGCCCAGGACAGAGCTCGGGACCACGACGGGCAGGTCACCGAAGAGTCGCTTGAGTTCCATGTCGATGTTCACGCTGAACTGAAAAGGCATCATCAGCCCGTTGGCGTCGAGAACCACGGCGGAGACCACGAGGGCATCCCCTCACTTCACGGTCCCGTAACCGATCAGGCGCCACTTGCTCGTGATGCGCCTGGACATGGCTATCCTCTGGCCCTTCTCGGCGCATACGGGTATCTTGAGCGCAATCTCGGCCGAGTCCGCACGGCCGCTCGTCACGACTCCCACGGTCGTCGCTGTGCCGACGCTCAGCATGAGCGGCTCGTTGGTCTTCAGATTGTCCACGGCCAGGTCCGTAGCAACCCCGACCACACGCTTCATCAGGGTGGTCTCGACGGTCAGGGAATACTGCACGGGTGGCAGACTGCCAGGGGCTCCGGCGATCCTGCCCACAAGGGAATCGGATTTGGTGAGGACCGGGTCGAGGCCGGTGCCGATGGCGACCAGGCCGCCTGGCCCCGCCTCTTCCAGCTTCAGCCCGCCCGCGAACAGCGAGCGGACCTGCGTGACGATGGGCTCCCATGTCACGCCTTTGCTCGTCTCGACCTTACGGCCTGGCCGCACCTCGACCTCGTCACCGATGCTGAGCCTGCCTTGCGTGAGCGAGCCTCCCAGGACGCCGCCCTTCAGCTTGTCGATCTTGGTGCCTGGGGGGTTGACATCGAACGACCGCGCGACATACATCCTCGCCGGGCGGGACTTGTCCCACTTGGGCGTAGGGATGGCCTGCTCGATCGTGCGTATGAGAGTATCTATGTTGACATCGTGGTGAGCGGATATCGGAATGATCGGGGCCTTCTCGGCGACAGTACCCTTCACGAACTCCCTGATCTCGTTGAAGTTCGCCCGCGCCTCCTCTGGGGAGACCAGGTCGATCTTGTTCTGGACGACGATTATCCTGTCCACGCCTATGATCGAGAGAGCCATCAGGTGTTCCCTCGTCTGCGGCTGTGGGCATGGCTCGTTCGCCGCGACCAGAAGGAGAGCTCCGTTCATGATGGCCGCGCCGGACAGCATCGTGGCCATGAGAGTCTCGTGGCCAGGGGCGTCGACGAATGACACTGACCTGAGCAGATCGCATTCACCCTTGCACGCGGGACATGTGGACTGGTTGGTGTAACACTCTGGCTCGTCGCATTTCCTGCACTTGTAGAAAGCGACATCCGCATATCCGAGCCTGATCGAGATGCCCCTCTTGACCTCCTCGGAATGGCGGTCGGTCATCTCACCCGTCAGGGCCTTAGTCAGCATGGTCTTGCCGTGGTCAACATGGCCGATCATGCCGATGTTGGTCTCTGGTTGGGTGGGGACATTCATTATTCTTTCTTCTCCTCTTTCTTGATGAGCTCTGCTACGGGCTTCAGTCCGTGCGCCGTGATCTTGAGGTTGACCTGCAGGGTGTCGGGCGCGACCGTGTTGCCGCGCATGGTCTTCTTCTTCCTGAGGCCCCCCTTCTCCGGTTTGAAGCCTGTGCTCTTCGAGACGAGGAGCTTCTTCCTCCTCGGGCCAGGAAGGTCCTTCCTCATCGGGAAGCCGTCCTTGTCACTGCCGCCTGTTATCTGCAGCTTGTACCCAGGGAGCCCTACGAATATGCCGTCGATGACATCGCCTATCTTCTTGCCTATCAGCGAGTTAGCGTGATGTCCCGCGACAGGTGCCTGATACGACTTGCCATCCTTCGGGTCGTTTATGACGGCTTTGAAATCTGCCAAGCAATCCACTCCGGTGCGCAGGACGCCCTAATGCGCAAGGAGTTATAAGGGTTTCGGAGATGGTCCGACACACTGGTACGTCCTCGAACGGTGCCGAGACCTGTTGTCGCAGCGACATGGTCATGGGACCACCTGATGGCGTAACGAGGCATGGATATGAGGATGGTCACCAGGGAGGAGCTGAAGGCGATGATGGGCCGGGGCGACCTCAAGGATTGGAGTGCGCTAGATACGCCACTGAGCGCTGATCATCTTCCCCAGAAGGGTTTCTCCTTGCGCTTGATCTCCGCCACCTGCTCTAGTACCTCGCGCTCGTCGATCGTGAGTTTGTAATTCGATAGCTCGCGCGCGTGGCTTTCAGGCATGTCCACCAGGAGGATGTCCTCGACATCTATCTGCCTCCCGACGGTGGCATCGTCTATCGCGATGGCGACCTCGCTCCCAGCGATTGCCTCAGTCTGCGTGTTCTCGCCGCTCCTGATGCTCTTTATCCTGCCCACCTGGTGACCGTCCAGACGCATGAGCATCTGGCCTGGGCGCACCCTTCCAGCGAGTATGCGCACGCCCACTATGGCGGGTTTGCTGGCCCTGAACACATGGTCCCTGAGGATCTTGATTTTGCCCGGGAACACGGTCTCGAGCCTCTTCTCCGCCTCGACCTCGCGCTTCTTGACCTCGCACCAGGCCTTGTACTCGTCCAGGAGGCGGTAGATGACCTGGTTGCTGAACATCGTGACGCCAGTGGATGCGAGCTCCGCCTCGACATCGGGATTGGCGCCAGCGTTGAATGAGAATATGACCCTGTGGAGCGGGTTCTCGAAGTTGGACGCCTCCATGACGTCCTTGCGCGTGACCTTCCCTATGCCTATCTTCCTGATGGGCAGCTCCGCGCTCTTTGCCTCGAACACCAGTGCCTCAAGCGAACCGATCGCGTCTCCGCGCACGACGATGCCCTCGTCCGCGAGTTCCACCTTGAGCTCGCTCTCCTTCCGGACCTCCTCCCGGATGATGTCGACGTCCTCGTTCGCCACCCTGAGGATGCCTCCGGCCATCGCATTCTCCAAATCCTGCGCCACGAGCCTTATGCCCGCAGCGGCGGACACGGTCTTGACCGTGTCAAAGCGCTGCGTCGGGTCCCTGATCTCGTCGAGGGGTCGTGGCCTGAGCAATGCGCGGACCTTGGTCTGGATGGGATCGCCCTTCGTAGACGACACAAGTATCTGATCGCCCACGCTCAGCGTGCCCTTGTAGACGATCGTATCGATGACCGTGCCAATGCCCTTCTCCTCCTTGACCTCGAGGACGGTGCCCTCGGCCGGACAATCCTCAGTCTTGAGCTCGGTTTCCAGGAACTTCTGTGCGAGCCCAACGAGCATCACGAGCAGGTCCGGAAGACCTTCGCCGAACTTCCCGCTCACTGGCACGATGGCTATGGACTTCGTGAAATCGGATATCTTGTCGAACCTGTCCGCGCTGAATCCTGTCCTGTCGAACACGGCGCCGGCGATGGCGTATATCCGTTCGTCGAGCTCGGCGACGACCCTGGGGTCCTGCGCCTCGAGGGACTTCGCGATGATGGAGCCCTCGTGCGCACGCCAGCCCATGAGCCGGTCGACCTTGTTCGCGGCTATGACGAACGGTGTCCTGAACTTGCGGAGGATGTTGATGGACTCGATCGTCTGAGGTTTCATCCCCTCGTTGATGTCGATAACGAGCACCGCGAGGTCCGCGAGCGCGCCGCCCCTGGTCCTCAGTGTCGCGAAGGAGTAGTGTCCGGGCGTGTCGATGAAGAGAAGGCCTGGCACCAGGAACTTCCTGTCGCCTATCAGCGGCCTGCACAGCTCATATATCGTCTCGATGGGGACGTCCGTGGCGCCTATGTGCTGCGTGATCCCGCCGGCCTCGCGGGAGACGACCTTGGTCCCCCTGATCTTGTCCAGGATCGTGGACTTGCCATGGTCGACATGGCCCATGACGGAGACTATCGGTTGCCGGATCGCCACGGACTCGCAAGAACCCCGGACAATATATCAACTTATGCCGGACTGCGCTGGACGAGTAGCCATTGAGATAGAAATCTCAAAGTGGTTTGGGATGGGTTTCACTTCTCGAATACCCAGACCTCATCGGCCTGGTCGAACTTCTGTAGCTCGTAGTCGTTGAAGAACAGCTTGATCTCCCTCTTGGCGCTCTCGGGGGAGTCAGAGCCGTGGACGATGTTCCTTCCGGTGACCTGTGAGAAGTCCCCTCTGATGGTACCTGGCGCTGCGTCCTGCGGGTTGGTCTTGCCCATCATGGCCCTGGCGGCCGCGACACAGTTCTCGCCTTCAAGGACCATGCATACGACCGGGCCCGAGGTCATGTAGGAGAGCAGTGGCTCGTAGAATCCCTTGCCCTTGTGCTCCTCGTAGTGCCTCTCCGCCAGCTCGCGCGGTACTCTCATCATCTTCATCGCGACGAGCTTGACGCCTCGGTCCTCGAACCTCTGCACGATCCTGCCCACGAGTCCCCTCTGGACACCGTCGGGCTTGACCATCACGAAGGTCTTCTCGATCACGGCTAGGCCCCCTCGCCCTTCTTCGCAGCCTTGGCCTTCTTCGGGGCGGGCTTCTCCACCTTCGGCTCCTCGGACTTCGCCTCGGAGGGTGTCTCCGCCTTCGACTCGGCCTCGGCCACCTCGGGCTTCTCGTCCTTCTCGGCCTTGGTCTTCTTCACCTTGCGCGTCTTAGCGGACGCCTCGGCCGGCGCGGACTTGAGCCTCAACTGTTTCTCCCTCTCGTAGTACCTGGTCCAGGTGACCCTGCGCGGGACCCTCCCAAGCTCCACGAGGTTCTTGAAACACTTCGACGAACAGAAGTTGTAGGTGACCCCGTCCTTCCTGACGTACATCCTGCCAGTCCCTGGCTCGATCTCGACGCCACAGAACGTGCAGACCCTTCGCTCAACCATGTAACATCACCCTGTCGAGACGTGAAGCTCAGCGCACGCCGAGCTTCTTCGCCTCCCTCGATGTTTCCTTGAGCATCAGCACATCGCCGACCCTGATCGGACCCATGGCGTTCCTGGTGATGATCCTGCCCTTGTCCCTTCCGTCAAGGACCCTCACCTTCACCTGGGTCGCCTCGCCCGTCATGCCGGTCCTGCCGACGACCTCTACAACCGTTGCCGGGATGCTGTCGTTGTCAGCCATCTAGGCCACCTACTTCTTCAGAGCCTTCAGCTTCTCTGAGAGCTCGTCCATCGCGGGCTTTCCCTTGGATGCGTCGAGGACCGCCACTGCGGCCGTGGGCTTCTCGAGGCCGCAGGCGTTCCCCAGCTCGGCCTTGCTCGGCACGAAAGCGTAGGGCACGTTCTTCTCCTCGCACAGCGCTGGCATGTGCATCAGGATCTCCGGCGGGGAGACGTCCTCGGCCATGACGACCATCTGGGCCTCTCCTCGCTCGACGAGCTTCGTGACCTCGTTCGTGCCTCTCCTGAGCTTCCCGCCGTCCCGGGCGAGCTCGACGATCTCATACGCCTTGTCTGAGAGCTCCTTCGGAGTCTCGAACTTAACATACACTGGCTTTGTCAATTCAAATACCTCCTTCGGGTGCTTACGCACCTTCATCATTCATGGGCCCTT
>JAABQR010000145.1 GCA_011391345.1 Methanobacteriota archaeon
GGCGGCCAAGATATCCGAGGGCAACGTCGCCCTGGCGCTGTTCGCTCTGGGTGCCATCGCCGCCCTGCTCGCGACCCTCGCCATCGTATCGGTGTTCTCGAAGGAGGTGCACGAAGGCCGCAAGAGGCTCGGGATACTGAAGGCCATAGGCGCATCCAGACGACACATACGCACGCTGGTGTTCCCCCAGGCGCTCGTAGCTGCGCTCGCGGGTTCGTTGGTCGGCGTCGCCTCCGGCCTGCTCATCGCTGTGGCCCTGGTACGTTCGGATGCGTTCATGGTCTTCGGCCACGTGCTCGAGTTCGGTGTGAGCGCCGGCATCGTCCTCCTCACGCTCGTGGGTGCGGTCGCCATCAGCCTCGTGAGCGCCCTGGCATCTGCGGAGATCGCGGCCCGCGAGACGACGATATCATCGATAAAGGATCTGCCCGGGGAAGAAGGCCCGCAGCCGGACGTATCCGAACTCCTTGGAGAAAGCTGATCATTCTTCGACGACGCTCAGCCACAGGTGCAGGTTGCCGTACAGGTACCGTTCCTGTCCATCCTCCTGGATGTAGAGGTCGAAATCGAACCTCCACACGCCTGGCTGATCGAGCACGAACGTGACATTGACGGACTGCGTCTCGCCCTCGTCCATCGTGTAGTTGTACCATCGGGTGTCCCAATGCGTGTCGTTCCAGCAGTATGCGGCCATCGAGAACTCCCTGGGGCCGTCCTCACCGTTGTGCATCTCTATCGTGAGCGTGATGTTCGACCCGAGCACGCGCGTGGAGTTGATCTTCGCGCTGTCATCCTCGGTCATCGCGAAGTAGGTCCTGGACGGGTACTCCGCCGTGATGATGAGCGCCAGGCATATCCCGGACACCACGAGCGCGGTCCCGAGCATCGCGGCCACGACCTTGTCGAACTTGAACGGCTCGACCTTCTCGGTCCTGGTCTTCTTCCCGGGCTCCTCCTCTGTGTTCCTGTTCATGACCATCTCGGCCGCGACGGCTGCGAGCGCGAACACTACCAACGAGGCCCGTGTGGTGTTCGAGTCAAGCCCGATCGGCGTGAGCACGAGGAACAGACCAAGGAAGATGATCACCAGGACGGATATGCCCAGGCTGAGCACGAACCTCGCCTCGAGGGTCGTGCCTTTCCAGAAGAACAGTCGCACGATGGCGAACCCCGGGACGAAGAACATGTATGGGAGGCCGAACGCGAACGCAGCCGCGGTTCCTGGCAGAAGGACGAGCACAAGGGTCGATACTATTGAGAACAACGCTATCGCGAGCCGCTGGCCGTTGTGCGTCTCCAGGAAGCCAACGACCTTGCTGAGCGCGTCCGCACCTTCTTCCAAAGTCACTCAGCCCTCGACCTGCTGAAACATGTAGGCCCATATATCTGTTTGTTCAGTTGATGCGCCAGTATGCATGACCGACCTGGCGAATCCCAGTCCGCGGTGCGAGCCAGGTCATCCAGTAGGAACCTATTTAAACGACTAACCCAATAATTGCTGACAGCCCTGTTATACCCCCTCGTGAGGTGACTCTATTGGCTAAGGACGAAGATGGTGAGGTTGCGTGCCCTGTCTGCGGCAAGATCGTGGGCGCCGATGTGTCTTCCTGCCCCTATTGTGGCGCCGAGTTCGAAGAGCATGATGCCACCGATGAGGAAGAGGTCGAGGCCAAGGTCGCCGCATCGGATGAGGATGAAGAGGTCGCCTGCCCAGTGTGCGGTTCTCTCGTAGGTCTCGATGTCGCGGCCTGCCCCAAGTGCGGCGCGGAGTTCGAGGAAGAGGAGATCGAGGAGGTCATCGAGGTAGAGGAGAAGACCGTCTTCGAGGAAGAGGTAGCTTCGAGACCCGTGAAGGCCAAGCCCGTCGAGAAGCCGAAGGCCAAGGCGAAGCCGGCGGAGAAGGCCAAGCCGAAGGAGAAGCCGAGGCCCAAGCCCAAGGAGGGCGTCTCGCTCACTGCGGATCTGCCCGCTAGCATCATGGACTTCAGGGTCATAGGACTCGCGCTCATCATACTCGGCGTCGTGGGCACACAGGTCGCGCTCATGATCGACTGGTACTGGACATGGGTGCCTCCGATAGAGGACAACATGGGCCTGTTCGTGGCAATACCCATAGTCCTGCTCGTGGTCGGCCTCCTGGTGTTCATGCTCGTGAAGAAGGCGCTCGCGGGCGGGAAGGAGATGCCCGAGATGATGCCCGGCACATCCCTTTCGCTGTTCCTGTTCGGGATACTCGCGCTGATCGTCGTGGTCCTCTGGGACCCGATCAACGCGGCGCTTCAGGACTCCCAGGCCGCGGTCGCGGGCGGGTTCGCCGTGGCCCTCGTGCTCGGCATCCTGCTCGTCTTCATGGGTTCGAGGAGCGCGTCCGAGAAGGCCGCGTGCGACTGAGCCAGAAACCCGTAAACCCTTTCAGTCCAGGTTTTTGTCGAGCATCGTGTGATACGAGATTCGTATCTCGCCATCCGACTTCGCAAGGCTGATATACGATGTGATTGTTCAAGGTCCGACACAATTCGGTGGCAGCCCTAGTTGATTGGTGTGGTGGGATTGTTGCCAGGACTGAGTGTCGGGGCGGCGTGATGGGCGCCCCTCGGAGCATTTTTCGTCGTTCGGGCCTCGTGCGCACACGTGCGCGCACCGTGACCATGGCCAGTCGCTGAGAAACAAGGCGACCAAATAATTATATAACAAATATCTCTATATATGTGATAGCAAGCGGAAGGGATGGACCAGCTGTCGCTTGAGAGCGTCATCGCACGTGTCTGCCCCTTCAGCGCGAGCGGATTGAGAAGGAGTGTGTAACCAATGGAGAGGAAGATACTCACGATAATGGTGGCGCTCATGGTAGTGGCCGCCATCGTGGTCGCGTTCGTCATGATCGCGGCCGGAGGCGTAAGGACCGCCGGTGGTTTCACGAGGCTGTTCGATGACCTCGAGAACCCGAACCCGACTGTGACGTTCCACCAGTACCTGGAGCTGCCCGACGACTGGAGCATCAACGACGTGAAGACCGTCAGCGACACGATCGTGGACATGTATCTCGATTACACCACGACCGTCGGGTCGTCGACCATCTATGTCCACGTCATCTACTTCGTGTGCATAAGCGACAAGTGGACGGACGCCGAGCAGGGCACATCGTTCTTTGTGCCCTCGAGCATGCTGCACTCGGGCTACATCCAGGTGGACCACGGCAGGTTCTCCCTGAGCGTCAGCTCGGTGTCGAACTTGTCCGAGGACTACACGATCGGCGACGTCATCGAGCTCGATACGGTCTTGGCGGATAACTTGGGCGTGCTGTCTTTCGGTAGCTGGTCATTGGCCAGCGAATGATTCAGCAGAGACCCTTGACGCGTCCGAAACCCCTTTCATCCACATATTCTGGACACGGCCTTGCCACGATCTTCGTACTGGGGTATATGAACGGTTTCCTCCCCGCCGTCCTGAGCGGGGAGCCAGAGGCGAAAGAGTATTATAACCAGGGTTCGCTCTTCAGTTATAACGGCGTAAGCCGAAACGCCACAGGGCATAGTGATGCTTCGGCGGGCCACCTGCGTTGGAGAGTGCTTTTGGGGGAGAGGACGTTCATAGCGGCCCGCATGTCAGCAACCCTACGCCCTTGCGCAGGGAGAGAGAGGCAGAGAGGCGATGCGCAAGAGCGAGCGCAGCAAGGGCAAGACGTCCCCCCCAGCGTCACCCGGTTCGAGGGGCTTTACCAATGGTGCTGGCAGCCCGCCTTCGAGGGACCTCCAGGGCAAGGTGAACGGCCTCACCAACGGCCTCACTAACGGTCTCACGAATGGCGGACGCTCCGCGCGTCACTCGGGCCTGACGAACGGCATGACCAACGGCAAGACCAACGGCATGACGAACGGGCTCACGAACGGCTTCGTGAACGGCGCGGGCGCCGTCAACGGTTTCAGGCTATCCGTGGGGTCGAGGCGGATCTCGAGGCAACCGATAGACGTCCGCAAGAAGATGTTGATGGTTGCATGTCTCGTCGCTGTCATCATGGTCATACCGTACGCGCTCGTCTACGCCTTCCCGCCAGCGGAGGTCGAGATAGACGGGTACTTCATGGACTGGCTGAGGGCGACAGTGTACGAGGATTCCCCGGACTCTGAGAGTGCGGATGTGTCAATATCCGCCTACGCCGTCAAGGCCGACGTCCGCGGGTCGTACTTCTACATCGCCACGGCTGGTACGGTCATGAACGGCGCCGACGAAGGCGCGGACGGCTTCTACATATTCATCGACAGGGACGGCGACACCGGCACCGGATACCTGGTGAGGGGCCTGGGCGCGGACCACATGGTCGCCATCGTCGGCTGGGACGGTGTCACAGCGCTGGCAGCCACGTACATCTTCGACTCATCGGCTTCTCAGGACGACTACGCCGGGTTCGAGCGCTCCTCGGACCCTCTCGTCGCATTCAAGGGCGGCGAGGTGGAGATCGGGACGAGCCTGATCACGGGCCCGACGTCCACGATCGCAGTATGCGCCCGCCACACGAACGTGTCAGATGACTGGTCCGAGGTGAATTTCGCGTATTCTGGCCCTGCGGTCCAGGTGCTCCAGCGCTTCGAGGCCCCTGAGGTGACGACGGGATACACGGACGAGCACATGCTGACGCTCGAGATCACCTCCAAGGACTCCTCAGTCGAGCTGGAAGGACTCAGGTTCGAGTTCGAGGGGACTGCGACGCCGACGGAGGTCGATGTCCTGCGTGGCTACGAGTTCATAGGCTCGGGCCAGGGCGGGGATGTCCTGTTCACGGAGCCCGTGCGGCTCGACGCGGACGAGACCGTCCGGCTATCGGTGCTCTCCTCGTTCGAGGACGGCTCGGACACCCAGTCCTTCGGCCTGTGCCTGGACGAGGCGAACGGCTTGGTCCTGGGGGCGAACGCCACGGTCGTGTTGACATCGTATCAGGATGGCGCGAGGATGACATACATCGGCGCGGCCCCCTCCACATTGGAGGTCGACGGCGCTTTCGCGGATTGGCATTACTTGTTCATGACCGAGGACCCGCTGGGGGATGTCGTCATGAACGGCACTGGCCCGTTCGTCAACGGCGATGTCGACATAGTATCCACTGCCGCATGGGCCTCCGACCCGACAGCGTACTTCTACATCGCCGTGGATGGACGGATGTTGGGCGGCTCGAGCGTCCCCGGCACGCTTGTCCGCTGGGAGGAGCCGCCGGAGCCGAGCGGGTCCATGCCCAACATGACGGAGGAGAAGCATCTGTTCGGAGCGGACTTCGCATACGCGTTCATCGACCTGGACGGCAACGAGTCGACCGGGTTCAGGGTCGGGGGCGCGGAGTCGGCGGTCACGGTCGCGGGCAAGGACGGCACAATCATGGCCGCGAACGCGTATGCCTACATCAACGACTCCTGGCTCTTGGTCGGGCCGGTCCAGGCGGCCTCGGACGGTTACAGGCTAGAGGTCGGCGCCGCACTAGAGGACCTCGGCATGAGCATGGATGAGGTGTACCGTGTCACGATCATGGCGCAGGACTGGCGTGGATCCGAGGACACGGCCGTGGTCGCGCTGCCAGTCAGCGCGCTCTCGGGATCGAGGGCCTTCGGCGGCATAATCATCAATGAGATATACTCCACACAGCCTAGCTTGACCAACGACTGGCTCGAGCTGTACAACACCGCGAGCTATCCTATCAACATCGAAGATTGGGAGCTGTGGGTGGACGGTAGCCTCGTGTACACGTTCCCTAACTACACAATACCCTCTGGCGGGTTCTATGTCACGATCTTCCTGAACTTCCAGAAGGGGACCACATACGTTCTGTACAACAGTACGGGCGCAGTGATCGATTCGATCAGCGTCCCGTTATGGAACGCGAAGTCATATGGCCGTACTGGCACCCCGGATTCGGAGTACGATACGTGGGCCTGGCTGGTCCCAACCCCTGGGGAGATCAACCAGGGCCAGATACCTATCCCGGAGTTCGGCGATGTCATAGCGCCGTTAGCGATAGTACCAATTATCTTCATCGTCATTAGGCGTACGCGAGGCGCACGCGAGAACGCACGAGGGGACTCGGAAGGGAATCATGATGGACGCACCTGAGACATCCGACGGCGGCTCGGAACAACCGAACGAGAGCATTTCGCTCACACACTTGCTGAGGCCCCTGGGGTCGCAATCCGAGGCCGTGAGGCCGTTCATGCCCGTCCTGGGCGGTCCCCGGCTCTACCTGCTCCTCCTGTACGCGGCCGTCGTCATCGGCTCATCGGTCGAGTTCTTCATGAGCCAGGAGCTGTGGTACGGCAGCTGGGAAGTGTACAACACCTATGTGTTCGTCGTCTCCGGGTTCTTCATCCTGATGGGCGTGGCCATGCTGTTCCTCACGACAGGGGAGGCCCCCGACGACGGCTTCAAGTTGCCACTCCCCAAGCCGCTGCTCTGGATCACGGGCCTGATCCTGCTGGTCATCATGAGCATCGGCCTGGCAGGCCTGGGCTCAGACGTCGGCGGCTGGGCGGTCCTCCTGAGCGTGCTGCTGTTCACCGGCTTCATCATGATGGTGATGGGCATGAAGTCCATCGCCAACAAGGACGCCTTCTGGCTGGCCATCTACGGCTTCGGCGTCGTCATGATGGTCCTCATGCCCGTGCACGAGGCGTTCGATGTCGCCAGGAGCGCGCCTGGAGACTACCCCTTCGGGTCGGGACTGAACCTGCTCCTGCTCGCCGTGGGCATGTCCGCCTCCCTCCTATCCCTGCAATTCCTGAGGACGAGGGACGGATACCTGGGCGCGTGGCTCATAGGCGCGATGGCCCTGTTCCTGATCGCATTCCACGAGCAGGCGGGCATAGTGGCCTCGGGCAACTACGAGCCCTACGACAGCGGCCTGGCCCTCATAGGCATCGTGTTCTCGTTCCTGCCGCTGTTCCTGTACCTCTGGAAGGAGAAGGAGTACCTGTCCATATGGTCCAAGCTCCGCAGGGCGAACCACCTCATGCAGACGGGCGATTTCCCAGGCGCACTCGTCCATGCTGACGCTGCGGTACAGGAGAGCTCCGCCGGAGGGGTCTCGCACAAGTTCTCGCTGCCCTGGAACGTCAAGGGCGACGTCCTCTATCAC
>JAABQR010000146.1 GCA_011391345.1 Methanobacteriota archaeon
ATGGCAATGTCGCGTCCAGGTCGCACCTCGGGTCCTCACGCCACGGCCACACATCCGGGCGTTCCAGGCGGGAGTCGTCATCGAACACGGACGACATGAATGAGGCGATGACGGGGTCCTTCACCGAGACGCCCCAACCCCTATTCCCGAACAACCGGTCCACCGGCACGCCGTCCTCGACGAAGTTCTCCGAGAGCGCGACCACGGTCTCATCGTCCGCAACGATGTACTTCGCGTGCAGGGCGCCCACGTGCCTCACCACGCCTTCCTCCAGGTCCCCGCCAAGCACCCTCACATCTATCCCATCCGACGTCATCGACGAGAGACAGGAGACCTCCGCGAGGCTCATGCCTCCGACGGGGAGCGCATCGACGAGCACCCGGACGTCCACACCCCTGGCGAAGGCCTCTGACAGGCACCGACAGACGGAGGACGAGGACAGCTCGTACGAACACAGCATTATGGTGCGCTTCGCACCCGAGAGCACCTCGAGGACCGACTCCAGAGAACAGTCAGGGCTTGTGAACGACGTCACGCATCCAGCGGAGACATCCGACGATACAACGGCATGACCCGAGTAGCCGTACCTGAACTCCCTGAAATGAGTCCAATCATCGGCGGTGTCGGTGTCCAGAAAGCCTTCCGACAGTAGCCTGAGGGCGACCTCGCCCGTCCGGAGGGCAGGCACGGGATCGCCGCACCAGCCTGAGGCGGGCAGGGCAGCAGAGCCGAAGACCACGGCGTCCGCAGTCCTGCCGTCGGGAGAGACCAACTCAAGCGCATCGCCCGCATCGGCCAGCCTGAACCGGCCAGACACCTCGACGCCATCGCCTGATGCCCAATCGGCGACCGCGACGTCCGGCGGTCTGCCATAGACCGACGCATACGACGACGCGTTCTCGGACATCGAGAGGCTATGTCCAGACAGGAGTGTCCCCCCGAGGAACCTGATCGCACCCTCACCGTCGCTGACATTCCAGCCGAAGAGGTTGACGGCCTCGGAGCCACGGTTTGACAGTACCAGGTACTCATCGCCGTTGGCCGCGCATGGGTAGAACTCCGCAATGACCAACGACGGTGATGTCCCGTCCGGGACCGCACCTGGGACAGTAACGTCCCCCGAAGCCGGATGCACGCCCCCCGCTCCGAGAATGAAGAGCAAGGCCGATGACACAACAACGGACCGGAAGGCTCGCATCGGACGGAACAGGGCCAAGCCTAGTCAAATGACCCACTGCTACACGTAGCCTAGACGTCAGTGTAGGCCGGCCACGAGGTCCATCAAGACCGCGCGCTTGTCCTTCGCCTTCACGACGCCGCTGGCCAGCAGGACGCCGTCGGAGCCGAGCTCGAGGGCTTTATAGACGTCCGCACGACCTTTCACGCCCGCGCCACAGAGCACCGCGACCTCGGGCCTCACTGAACGGATCGCACGGACCGTGTCGCTCACGATGCCAGGGTTGGCCGTGGTGACGGATATGTCCCCGCCTATGAGTTCCGGGGGCTCGACCGCGACCGCGTCCGGCCCCATCGCGGCGCACGCGACGCTGACGCCCGGGTTGTTGGTGCAGACGATGGTCGCCAGATGCAGGGACCGGGCAAGGCCTATGAGGTCGTGTATCTCGGCCACCTTGATCCTCTTCTCAGAATGGTTCAGGAGTGTGCCTGACGCGCCGGACGCGCGGAAGTTCTCCAGCGTCACGTGCCCGGTCGTGTTGCCAGGGCGGACATCGTCCGCGTGCTGGGCGTACACCGGGATGTTGACCGAAGATGCGATGAGTGCCAGGTCAGGCAGCGGGGGCGCGACTATGATCGAAGCCCCGGTCTCGTGGGCCACGGCCTCGCACAGCTTCGCCAGGGCGAGGGCCTCCTTCCCGCTGGACTCGATGTATGTCTTGAAGTTCACCACGATCGCGGGTCTCTTGAGGCTCACGTGACCCAGCTCCTTCACTCGAGCGGCTTCATGCGCGGCTCGAGCTTCTTGAGTACCTCGGGCCTGGTGGTGTATTCGAGTTCGTCAGGAGATACGATGCCCGGCATGAACGGCCCGTGGCCCCTCATGTACATGGACATCTCCATGGCCCTGTTCCTCACGATGTCCCACTCATGCCCCGCGAAGTAGTCGATCGGGGAATGCTCGCCAGGCTTCAGTCCAGGTGCCTCAGCGCCCTGTATCCTGCCGTTGTTGATCTGTATGCCCAGCGAGCAGACCCTCGGCGGGCCATCGTGATATGTCGGGTCTGAGTCGGCGACCGCGCAGGGGTACCATGCACCATAGTGGGAGCCCCTCATCCAGCCCGCGACCAGCGCGGGGAACGCGAAGGGCTGCAGGACTTCGCCGACCGCAGGGAGCCCTGACTGGCACCGGACCAACATCACGGGGTCGTCCTTGCCCACGTACTTGCCGGCCAGCATATTGAGCTTCTCCGTGGACACGACCGCGGCCACGCCGATGTCCCTGTGCATTACCCTCTTGACTGCGAACCTCGTGGTGTCCCCCAGGAGCGCTAGTATATCGTACATCTCCGCCGGGGAGCTCATGATGACGCTCTTGTGGTCCACGACATCGACCACCTCAAGGTCGTACCCTATGTGCGCCCTCGGGTCTATCACGAGCCCGGTCGTCGTGAACGCATCCATGAATATCCTCGAAATCGGGAGCGAGTACGCAGACGGGCCGCACTTGTCGGCCATGAACACGAGCATCGGCTCGGTGGGACGCTCGACGAACTCCATCTCGGCGGCGCCTGGGCCCATGCCCCTCACGTTGCCTGAGAAGGCGTCCGAGAGCAGGTCCTGTCCAGCCGCGTACAGGTGCATCTTCTTGGCCTCCTGGGCGGCGGCCATGAACGCGTTCCATGCGACCTTGTGGACGTCCTTGTGGTTCTCGCCGTTCCTATGAGTCATCAGGAGCTGCATGTCGTCGCCGCACCGGGTGACGTAGTAGTCTATCAGCAGGCCGTCCAGGACAGCCTTCACAAGGTGCTCGCCCGCCACCTGCATCATCTTGGGATGGGGACGGGAGTGTCCGGCTATCGATCCGACATCGGCCTTTATCAGAGAAACGGTAATCTTCTCAGTCATCTGTCTTCCTCCGCACGAACGCGCAGTTCCGCTCAGGTACGGCGGGAAATGAGGCTAGTCGTATATTAACCGTTTCTAGGGTGGGTTTGAGCTGCACGTGCACGCCTCCAGTGGAGACTCGCACGCAGGTTACGGCCGTCTCCGCGGATTATCAGCCAGTGCCTACCGGACGACATGGTTTAAGTAGTCGCCAGACGCATACGCGGCCCGAGGACCGGCGTACGTCGGGTGGCGTATCGCCGGGACACTGGAGAGCTCCAATTGACGAAAGATGTGCTCATCAGGGTTCTTGAGAAGCGAAAGGCGGAGATCAGGGAGAAATGGGCCAAGGAAGTGGTCGCGTCAAGCCCGAAATACGCCGATCGACCGATGGATGAGATATACACATCTGTGGATGAGATGATGGCTGGCCTCAGTGCCGCCGCATCCAAGGGCGACTATTCGCGGCTGTTCGAGTTCATCAACAGGATCGTCGCGGTTCGGAGCTCCATGGGATTCAAGCTGGCGGAGGTCCAGAGGGTCATCAACATCGGCACGGGTACCGTGCTGGATGAGATCAGGACCGAATCCGGCCTGGAAGAGCAGGACTCCTGCTTCGCGGCTGTGAAGAAGCTCATGGATGTCATGTATTGGGCGTCCATGAACCTTGGCGACACATTCGAGGAGATAAGGAGCAGGGAGTTCACTGCGGGGACCCTGATAGCCCTCGGGGCCGCGCAAGAGGACATGAACGAACGAGAGGTCATGAGGAAGTCTCTCGAGATCGTCATGAGCCTCATGAGATGCTCCCACGGCGCGATATCGATGCATCACCTCGGTGGCATCGCCATCATGATACCCGAGGGGCACAGACAATGCCATGAGCTGTTCACGAGGCTCAGCGGAAAGGCGACCAGGAGCAGGAAAGCGATACTGCTCCACGCAGACGATATCGCGGAGCTGGTGCACTCGGAACCACATCGCAACGAGGTCTTGGTGACCTGCGCCGCCGGCGTCCCCATCAGGACCAGAGGCAGGATCATCGGCACGCTGATGCTCGCCTCGGTCTTCGAGAGGTCGCTGTCGTCGCACGAGGTCGTCTTCATCGAAGCCGTCGCCAGCCAGATAGGCTTGGCCTGCGACAACGCGAGGATGATCCAGCAGGTCAAGAACAGAGAGATGTTCATCAGGAAGGAGCACGACGAGATCCTCACAATCATGAACGAGCTCGGCGCGGTAGTATACGTGGCTGACATGAACACCTACGAACTGCTCGCGGCGAACAAGCCGACTCTCCAGGCCTTCGGCAAGGACATCGTGGGGAAGGTATGCTACGAGGTGCTGCAGACTGACCGGGATGCTCCGTGCGAGTTCTGCACGAACGATCGTCTTGTGAAGGACGGCAAGCCGACAGGACCATACGTGTGGAAGTTCCAGAACCTGCGCACGGGCAGATGGTTCCAATGCCTGGACAGAGCGGTCGAGTGGCCCGACGGCAGGCTCGTCCGGCTCGAGATCGCATTGGACATCACGGACCTCGAGCAGGCCAAGCTGCGCCTGGAGGAGTTCGGGGCGATGATGGGACTGTACAACGACCTCCTGATGCACGATATCGGGAACCATGCGGGGACGGCGAAAGCATTCGTCGAGCTTCTCGCGGACAAGAGCACCCCCGAGGAGAAGAAGGACTCGATGGCCAAGTCCGCGCTCGCGCAGCTGACCAGGATCAACATACTCGTGGACAGGATATCCAAGCTGACGAAGGCGCAGGTGAGGACCCATGAGAACCTTGTCCGATGCGACCTCGCTGATGTTCTGAACGAGGCTGTCTCAGCGATCCCGGAAGTGAATCAAGTTGAGTTCAGGAGAGAATACGACAGCCAAGGATGCACCGCATACTTAGGTGAGTTCGCGCCAGACATATTCGTGAACCTCTTGTCGAACGCGGTCAAGTACGGCGGCGGGAGGCCGGTGACCATCAGGGTCTCGGATTCGGCCATCTCGGGGCGGCCTGCCTGGAAGGTGTCCATCATCGACGAGGGCATGGGAGTGCCGGACGAGAAGAAGAGCAGGCTGTTCGAGAGGTATGTCCGGCTGCCCACCCTGAGCCAACTCAAGGGCCAGGGCCTCGGCCTGACGATAGTGAGGTCGTTGACATTGGCCTATGGCGGAGAGGCAGCGGTCGAGGACCGCGTGCCGGGCGACCATACCAAAGGTTCGATATTCTCCGTGACGTTTCCCAAGGCGGGCTCGGAAGAGCCTTGAGGATCAGAGAGGTCAACTGGATTGCCTGCGCTGAAGGACGAGATCGACAAGGTCATCGAAGTGTCATCGAGGAGCCTCCTCAGAGTGGCGCCTCCGCCCGTCCGTTACTGGCTGCTCTGGGACATGCTCCAAAGCCCGTCCGAGGACCCGCGTTTCCTGGCGGCGGCCGAGGAGTGCAAGACATATCTTCCGAGGCTGAGACTCCTCGAGCGACTTGGAGAGGACGGCACTTGGCCCATCTCCCGGACGAGGAAGATGGCGGAAGACGCGGGCCCGGGCCCGCCCTACGGATGGACATACATCACAATGCTGAGGAACCTCGACGCACTCGGCGACAGCAGGACGACCAAGGATGAGGGGCATGTCGGCGCGGCCGTCGAGAGGATATTGGGCTGGCAGACGAAGGAGGGGTACATACCAGGCCCATGGGAACGGTTCCCTCTCCCGCAGTACAACGGCTACGCGCTCAGGAACCTCACAACCCTAGGGATGGGGTCGGACCCCAGGGTCCACAAGATCGAGAGATGGCTCCTCGACATGCAGCGCAGCGACGGAGGATGGGTCATTCCATACATCCAGGACATCAAATACCTCCCGCGATACAAGCACATGAAGATGAGGGAGTTCACGCGCATCGTGAACCAGGGACAGATACCTTACACGGGGGACCGTGCCCTGGACGACATCCCCAGCTGCATCTGGACCACGATGATGGTCGTCCGAGGGCTGGTGGCGGGCCAGATCGCGAAGACGGACAAGAGGCTCCTCAACGGGGCTGAGCTCTTCCTGAACGGGTTCTTCAAGGAGAACCACCACACGACATTCTTCAAGGAGAAAGGACACTGGACCAAGCTCAAGTATCCGACATATTTCGGGAGCGGCCTCTGCGCCCTGGACCTGCTGACATTCCTGGGGTTCGGCCCGGGCGACGAGCGCATGGACAAACCCATCAGATGGCTGCTGGGAGCGCGCTCCAAGGACGGATTCTGGTCGCGGTCGGACAGGCCCCACCCCGAAACGGACATGTGGATCACCGAGGTCGCTCTCAGCATCCTCATCCGGTACTCCAGGATGTACTGAGCGATGCGTAGTCGCGAGCAAAGACTTAAACTGACATAGCTCACTCTTCGTAACAGGTTGAATCACCGATGGGAACCGTCGAGGACCTGCGACCGATCTTCTCGCCCAAGTCAATTGCAGTCGTAGGCGCGTCCCGAAGCCCCATGAAGATAGGGTACGAGATACTCCAGAACATACTCGTACACGGATACAAGGGAAGAGTGTACCCGATCAATCCAGAGAGCCCCGAGATAATGGGCCTCAGGGCACTCCCGAGCGTCCTGGCCGTCAAGGAGGACATCGACCTGGCAATCATAGCCGTGCCAGCGGAGTTCGTGCCCAAGGTCATGAGCGAGTGCGCAAGGAAGAAGGTCAAGGGCGCGGTCGTCATCTCCGCTGGCTTCGGCGAGACCGGGGAGAAGGGCAGGGCACTGGAGAAGGAGGTGCTGGACATCGCGCGCGCTGGAGGCATCAGGCTCGTAGGGCCCAACACCCTCGGGTACAAGGATCCAGTGGACAACCTCGACGCGGCTTTCGTGTTCGGCATGCCCAAGAGGGGAGAGATCGCCCTCATAAGCCAGAGCGGAGCGCTCTGCGTGGGCAT
>JAABQR010000147.1 GCA_011391345.1 Methanobacteriota archaeon
AGAACGGATTTTCCTCGAAGTGTTGCGATGCCCTGGATGTCTCAATCCTCTGCCCATGCGCACACCGTCCAAAGCGTTACACCGATTTCAATGTTCTGCCCTGCGTCCCTGGCCATCCCCTGCCGGCATGTATGCCACACGACCTGAACGGCAACAAGACTATGAACCTCCTGACGATTCCGTGGACAATAGAGGTGTTTGGGAATGGCTGATACACCGAAAGGGACGATATCGATCGCACCGAATGTGTTCTGGGTAGGCGTGAAGCATCACAACAGAAGGCTCTTCGACGGACTCATACCGCTGCCCCACGGCACGAGCTACAACGCGTATCTGGTCGTGGGCTCCGAGAAGACCGCTCTCATCGACACCGTCAATCCTGGCTTCGATAAGGAGCTGTTCGACAAACTGTCCGAGCGGACCGATCTGACCAAGATCGACTATGTCATCATGAACCACGCGGAGCCTGACCACGCCAACGCTGGCAGGTACGTGCTCGAAGCCGCCAAGGGCGCGAAGCTCGTGACGAGCGCCAAGGGGAAGGAGGCGGCCATGATGTACTTCAACATCGACCCTGAGCGGATAATGGTCGTCGACGAGAGCTCCAAGCTGGATCTCGGTGGCAAAACCCTACGGTTCGTCGACGCGCCCTGGCTACACTGGCCCGAGACGATGTTCACATACCTCGAGGAGGACGGCATACTGTTCCCTTGCGACTTCTTCGGCTCGCACCTCGCAGATGGGCCGTTCTACTCCGACGAGATGGGGGACGAGCTGGCGCTGGACATGGCCAAGCTGTACTTCGCTGAGATCATGATGCCGTTCAGGAGGCAAGGCGCGGCCGCGATCGAGAAGGTCAAGAAGCTCGGCGTGAAGATGATCGCTCCGTCCCACGGAGTCATCTGGAGGGACCCGAAGGTCATACTCGACCCGTACACTGCCTGGACCAGCGAGAAGATGGAGAAGAAGGTGGCCATCGCATATGTGTCCATGTGGGGCAGCACCGAGAAGCTGGTGAAGGCCCTGAACGACACGCTGGTCGAGAAGGGCATCAGTGTCAACATATTCGACCTGACCGTGACGGAGATCGGCCACATCGCCAAGGAACTCGTGGACACGCCAGTAGTCGTGGTGGGCGCTCCCACGGTCCTTAACATGATGCACCCGGCCGGGGCGTACGCGACCTTGCTGGTCAAGCAACTCCGGGCGCCAACGAAGTACACCGCACTTCTAACATCTCACGGATGGTCAGGCGGGGCGGTTAAGCACGTCCAGGAGCTCCTCGGAGGCGCCAAGATCGAGATACTCGGCGTCATCGACCCGAAGGGGCCGCCCCAGAAGGAGCACTTCGACCAGGTCCGCGAGCTGGCAGACAAGATCGAGGAGAAACTCAAGGCCCTCTGAGAGGGCCGCTAAACCCCTCAAACACTCATTTCTTGCATTCTGCACGCGAAACTCCGTCCCGCTCCAGACCACGGAAAAGATGATTAGGCCGGACGCGGACTCGTGACACATGGTCTTCCCCAGGGAGGTCTTGAACAAGCTGAAGTGGACCTCGTGCTCGTGGCATGGCAGCTCGGGTTCGCTGCAGGTGCGATGAGCATCTTCGCGTACGGTCTCAGCGACTACGTCCAGTCGACATACGATGGACCGCTTGACTTGGCCCAGAGGAGTCTCGCGCCCACGAACGAGGACGGGTTCAACGCATATCCGCTATGGTACGCGGTGTCCTTCCCGCAATGGAACGGGTACAGGGTCGTGCACGACCCCGTCTACACCGCGTACTCGAGCTTCGAGGGGGCGCCCGCAGAAGACGAGGAGGCGTTCAACGCCGGCGGACTGGTGGTCCTGCTGTTGATCGTGGTCGTAGTGGTCGTCGCCGTAGTCGCTGTGGCCATGAGGAAGAAGCGCCCCTGAGCAGGCCTGGCTGAAACCCATTCCCCTCGATTTCCAAGTCATGGCGCAGCGTCAGGCATCTCGGCTACGAGTGTGACATTCACTTAATGAGATGACCGTACCTCAGGTCAGCCACGAATCTCTGGACATCGGCGATCTCGGTCGGCCCGTACTGAGCCGAGACGACCTCCATGATCTCACACAGGTCACGGTCCCCATCCATGAGGTTCACGATCTCGTACATCTTCTTGGAGAACGACGAGTCCCTCTTCTCGACTTCATCGTACCATTTGTATCTCTTCTCGCCGATCGTTTCGGACAGGAACTCAGAGTCGAGCGAGCCTTTGAACAGACGCCTCGGGACTGTCTTCTTGGTCTGCGCCTCCGCCTTCGAGAGACCTTTCCGCATCAGGGCCGCAGCAGCTCCCTTGCCGACGACCGAATCCACGATGTCGTTCAATCTGGACAGTTCCCTCGAACCGTGCGCCGAGACAGCGGCGACCTGTTGTTCCACGAACCCGTCAGTGCCAGCCTCCGCGTCCAGCCGCCTGAGGGACCTGACGGCCATCACGTCCCTGCTCACGACCTTCGAGACCCTCATCCTGTGGAACTGAGCCAGTCTCGCCAGGTCGGCTCGGGCGCCCTTTCCTTTCCCTGACCTCTTCGCGTCGAGCAACTCTGAACTGGCCTTTAGAACGGACCCGGATATCCTCTTCATACCCTCCGAGCTGGTCAGGATGGCGATCCCATGTATCGTGTCTGTATCAGCGTCAGCGAGTGTCAGCGCAGACACTGCAGCGGCCCAACCCACTCGCCTCAGGCTATCCTCACTCACCTTGTCCATGGTGTCCATGCTCGTGTGGTAGAACAGGTCTGGCCACTGAGTCAGTCCGACGCAAGGCGCACCCACGGTCGATTCGTTGAACTCCGTGTGGTCGCTACCTCCCGAGTACACCGTCCTGGCGCACCTGAAATTGCTTTCCATGCCGATCTTCACCATCGGGTCGTACTCCGCGTTCGCACGCTCGACCATGGAGAACACGAGATCGTTCAGATAGGAGGGCAGTGAGTCTGGAGTGCTGTCCATGCACAGCGTGGACCTGCACAGTGTCTGGTCCTCGCCGACCATGTCCAGATTGATCCCAGCCTTCAGACGGTCGTACATCTCCGGATGTTTCGAAAGGAACACGACCGTCCCCTCAGTCTCCGCCACCCAGAGGAACCTTATGGTCCTCCTCGGTCGCTCAATCTTGCCTGAGCGGATGAGTGATGATATGGTCCTGGCTATCTCGATCAACAGGCCGCTCCCCGAGGCGTTGTCGTTCGCGCCCGGCTTGGGATGGCACAGGTGCGCGACGAGGAATATCTCATCCTGTGGTCTCTCGGACCCCCGTATAGATGCGTTCACGAGGCTGTAGCTGCCCTTGGTGAACTCAGCGTCGACTTCCGCATGCAGTCTGACCGTCTTCCCGGATGCAAGGTACTTCTTGAGTTCGTTCCCCTGGCGCCTGCTGAGCGAGAAACCGAACTTGATGCTCTTCACATCATTCGCATCGGGCCATATGCCCTGGTATGCGTGCGCGTCTGGGATGTCGGTGCTCTCCCGGACACCTGGGAATTCATACGACAGACCGTCCGTGATCACGCCGGCCGCCCCGCGCTTCACGACCGCCTCTCGGTGGACGGCTTTGCCTCGTCCCGTTGCGAGCACGAACCTGCCCTTCACCCTCTTGCCGACGTAGTCCTCGTCGGAGACTCCCTTGCCGACATCGACAAGTTCGGCGGTGACGCCCCCGCGTGGAGTGCCATTGCTGAAGGTGTGAAGGGATTGTGGGATGTCACTGAATTTGGCGAGCAGACGCTCGCTAGGCTCCACGAGCCTGAGCTCCGCGCTCCTGACGGTCCAGCCCACGACAGATTTGTGTGTCCAGTATCTGAGTCGGCCGTCTGCCGGGTAGCGTTCGACCTTGACATCGTCCATGCCGAAGGACTTCAATTCATCCATGACATGCTCAGCGGCTGCATGCATCATCGGAGAGGCCTGTATCCTGTGATACCGCGTCACTCCGGCAACGTACGATTTCGCAGCTGACCCCGACAGCTCATCCTTGACGATCCGTCCGAACTCCATCATCAGACCGTTGGCACGAACATCTATCCAGGATATCAATATTCTCAGGGGACGGGTCGCATGGGTTCTCAGCGGTGCGCCATCCGCGCCGCGATCTCCTTCAGGACCTTGGCACACACGGCGTCCGTCATCCCCGGGACGTCCAGATCGGGGTTGAACTCGACAATGTCCGCGCCCACGACGGTTCCCTCGAACTTCTGGATGAGGTTGATGGCCTGCCGTGTCGACAAACCCGCCGGTTGCCGGTGGGATACCCCAGGGGCGAACGCTGGGTCGAGGGCATCGATATCGAAGGAGATGTGCACGGGCCCTGCGAAGCTGAAGACCCTGTCGTCGTCCCAGGAGCGCATATCGATCATCTCGACGCCGAACCTCTCCGCCTGACCCTGCTGATGCTTGGTCATGGAGCGGATGCCCACCTGGACGAGCCTCTCGGCGAGGCCGTCCTCCATGATCCTCGCGAACGGACAGGCATGAGAGAACCTGTTCCCCTCGTAGTCTTGATACAGGTCTGGATGAGCGTCGAAGTGCAGTATGCTAAGGTTCCTGTGCCGGCTTGCGATGGCCCTGACGATGGGATATGATACGGAATGATCTCCACCCAGACAGATGGGTTTGAACCCTTTGCCCAGGAGCGAGCCCACCTCCCGCTCTATCACCGAGAACGGGTCCTCTCCAGGACCGAACCTGATATCCCCTGCATCCCAGACGAGGGAATCATCGACGAGGGTGAGGTCTTCGCTGTACTTGTTCGTGGATTCACTGTGCCATGCGGCCCTTATCAATGGCGGTGCCTTCGCGGAGCCGCGGGCGAAGGATGATTGGTCGTCGTACGGGACACCCAACAAGGCGATTGGTGCGCTCTCCATGTGTAATCCACCGAGTTGTCAGGGTCGTCTAGACCTATTTAGATTGGCCCCCGGCCACCCGCAAACATATTTCTACGGCATGAGCATCCAGGCCGATAGATGGAACTCGCTTGGCTGCCCTTCTCACTCGCCACGATACTCTTCTACGGCCTTGGCCAGGTCTTCGTGAAGGAGACCAGGACCCAGATATCCTCCGCGAACTACTTGCTCCTGTTCAGCGGGAACATCGGGATCATATGGGCGGTCTACTGGTTCTTCTTCCATGAGAGCACCTCGTACGAGACCTGGGCGTGGATACAGGCGATAGTCGCAGCGGCTCTCTCAGGAGCGGCGTACCTGACATACTATGAGGCGCTCAAGCACGGCAAGGTCAGCATCGTGGGAACGGTCGCAGGCGCCTACGCCCCCTGGACCATCCTGCTCGCACTGCTGTTCCTTGGAGAGGAGATGACCTATGGCGAGGGCGCGGGGGTCGCGCTCGTGGTCGGGGGCATGCTCATGTTCACATACAATCCAGGGAACGGCAACGGCAAGAGGACCGAGCTGATGGGCATCGTATTCGCCGTGTGCTCCCTGTTCTTCTGGGGCACGTCAGCGACCGTCGCGAAGGGCGCGATAGATGTCATAGGCGACACGAACTTCATCGGAGTGTACGCAATCGTCTGCCCGGCCATGTGGGCCGCCTACTGGCTGTTCACGACCAAGGGCAAGTTCGAGATGCCCAAGGCCGACCTGAGGATACTCGAGCTCTCAATGCTGTTCCTCACCGCCGGTGGCATCACCATGTACCTCGCGTTCGCCAATGGCAACGTGTCCATCGTCTCGCCCATCACGAACCTGTACCCGGTCTTGACGATTGCAGCCGCCAAGGTAAGGCTCAAGGAGAGCCTCACGGTCAAGCAGTACGCCGCCCTCGCGATGCTCCTGGTCGCGATACCGTTGTTCTCGCTCTAGGCGTTCCTGTACTTCCCGTCGGAGAAGACTATCCTATCGAACACCTGGAGCTCCTGCCTCGACTTCGGGTGCACCAGCTCGGCCACGATCTCGACATGGTCCTTGAGCGGGCTCACTGCGACCTTCTTCCCAAGGGTCTCCTGGAGCTGGTATATGCCTGCGGAGTTGGACATCTTAACGTGTATCTCGATCAGCTTGTCCTTGCCCTTCACTATGTACACCGACTCTATCGAGAGGGCGGATATCGAGTGTATGTCGTGCTTGCCCAGGTCGTACGACAGCCTGCCCCTGCCCTTGGTGATGTCGCATCCGTCCGCTATCACCACGATGGCCGCCTCGATGGTCAGCGCGTTCTGGCCTTCGTCGTGGGCGAAGATCGCGTGTAGGACCTGCTCAACGACCGCGGTCCTCTGAGCGAGGTCCGGGTAGATCTCGGGCAGCAGCCTGTCCAGGATAGACTTGCCGTACAGGACGCTGAACGTCTCGTGCTCGACCCTGTGGATCGCGTTCCCGATATCGTGCAGGAGACAGCCCGAGAGCACTATCAGGTGGGCGTCATCCTCGGTCATGCCCAGGCCCTTGATGGAGTCCATCTCCATCTTCCCGCTCTCGAGGAGTATCTTCAGTATCGTGATGCCGTTCGCCGCGACGATCTTCGCATGGATGGGGCCGTGGTCGTTGTACCCGAGCTTCCTCACTGCGATGAAGTTCGCGAGGTTGAGGAGCGTGTTCAACTCCTCGTCCGAGGAGAGCAGCTGGAACATCTTCTTGGCCTTCGGATGGTCCGCGAGGCCCATATCCAGGATCTTGATCGATGCCTCCTCGAGGCTCGTATATGATGATGGCATCTCGAGGCCATATAGAAGTCCGTTGCCTGTCATCTTCTCCTCACATCCCTCACCTATCCGCAGGGCTGCATGATAATGCGCTTGGGGGTTATTGATGCTCGCCCGTCAGGCGTTCAGAATATGAATACCCACAATTGTACAATGGTCAGTCTTTAGTACTCAGATTCCACTCACACGGAGCAACATGTCATACATCGATGAACTCACCACCGCCCTAGGCAAGGAGAAGGTGCTGGTC
>JAABQR010000148.1 GCA_011391345.1 Methanobacteriota archaeon
GATCCCGAGCCTCACGGACGCGTCGTTCACCAGGTACCTCGTCTCCATGTTGTCAGTGGCGTCGATGACGACCGTGGCGCTGCCGATGAACTTCTCAACGTTCGCCTGACCGACGTCTGCGACAATCCCATTGACTGCCGTCTCGGAGTTGACCTTCCTGAGGTGCTCTTCGGCGGCCTCCGCCTTCGGCTTCCCTACGTCGTCCTCCTGGAACATGGTCTGACGCTGCAGGTTCGTGAGTTCGACGACGTCCCTGTCGACCACGGTCACGCTTCCGACGCCAGCCCTGACCAGGAACGATAGAGAGTGCGTGCCCAAGGCCCCACAGCCGATGACCACCGCTCTGGCTTCAGCGAGCTTCTTCTGTCCAGCGGGACCTATCTCGGGCAGGAGAACCTGCCGCGAGTACCTGTTCTCCTTCAACATCGTTGAAATGGCCATGGCGGTATTAAATGGCTCCCAGTAAGCCGTTCACCTGAACCTGTAGGCCATCGTGAAACGGTCCCTGAACGCCTTGACCCGCTTCTTGACTTGCTTGCCCTTGGCGGCGTCGATGAACATGTCCGCCAGCTCGGGCAGGTCCTTCTCCCTGACTCCGAGCCTGGTTATCTCCGATGTGCCGAGCCTGCCGACGGAGTCTGTGATCAGGTTGGACTTCTCGAGCTTGATCGACATCTCGTTGATGTCGAGCCCGAACCGATCCTTCACCGCCTTCTGGTCGATGTGCAGCTGGTGCGACTCCGAGAACCCGAGCTCCTTGAACATGATCGGGAACCCTCTCTCGTCGAGCTCCTTCCCGAACCTCTTCGAGTTCCTGATGACCTGCTTGGCGTAGGCGGGCCCGAACCGCTTCATCTCGAGCATCGCCTGCCCGAGCGCGGCCACCCTGTTCCAATGGACGTTGTCCACGAACCGCCAGGTGAGGTTCTTCCTGACCTCGGAGTCCAGCGCCTTGCTGTCGGTGAGTATGATGCCCCCCTGGGGCCCGAACAGGCTCTTGTGCGTCGAGCCGTAGAGCATGTCGGCGCCCTCCTTGAGGGGCTTCTGGAACTCCCCGCCCGCTATCAGGCCCATGACATGGGAGCCGTCGTACACGAGCTTCGAACCCGCCTGCCTGCAGGCGTCCCTGATGGGGCCCATGTCATACGGGAAGAGTATGAACGATGCGCCCAGGATGACCACGCGAGGCTTCTTCCTGCGTATCAGGGCGGCGGTCGCGTCCGAATCCACGTTCTGCATGGATGCGTCGAACGGCAGTGTCCCTGCAGTGAGGCCCAGTATGTCCGGCAGGTAGGGCTGAGCGTAGCCGTCGTACCCGCCGTTCTCGACTGGGATGGCATAGAGCGAATCCCCTTTCTTGGTCGTCGAGGCGATGGCGATCATGGCCGCTATGTGGCCGCCCATCGGCTGGACGCACGAGTACTTCGATCCATAGACCTCGCTCGCGGCCCTCTCGCACGATCTCTCCACCTCGGTCGTCAGTCTCGTGCCTCTGTAGGCGTTCTCGGTGTACACTCCCCCGGACTCGGCCTCGATCGGGAGCGTGTAGCGGTGCCCGAAGTCGGACGATAGCAGGGCCCTCAGCTGCGGGCTCGCCATGTTCTCAGAAGGGAGGAGGTTGATGGATTCCTCGAGCCTCCAGCGCTCCTGCTGCCTCATCATGTCGATAAAGTGGCTGCTCTTCATACGTCCAAGCTCCTTTGAGGAAGGCGTCTTCGCGAGGACCGTCAGTTGTAGAGGTTGAACTTGTTGTCAGTGCCTGAGAAGGGCGTGAAATCCTGCTCGTCCTCCTCCATGTCGTCTTCCATGACGACGTTGACCAGCACGTTGACGATCTCCCTCAGTTCCCTCAGGTCCTCCCTCAGCTTCGCTATCTCCGCAACGAGCTCCTGTTCATCCTTGGTCAATCGCTGCCTCTCCTTCCTGTTTGATTCAATCTCTGAACGAGGATTTAGGCCTTTGTCTTCGACGGGTCGTAGTCCCTGTAGTCATCGGCCGTCTTGCGCGTCTCCTTGCGCTCGCAGCGCTTGCACCACAGGTCCCTTCCCCTCCTCTCGAGGGGCGACCTGCACACCGTGCACAGCGCCCTGATGACCCCGAAGTGCGGTCCCGTGGTAGACAGTTGGACCGATGGGTCCGCCTGTATGACCTGGGCCCGGATGAGGTCCCCTGCCCTGAGCAGGTCGCCCGCGTCCTCGACGTACGAGGACGCGATCTTCGACACATGGACCGATGCGAGCGTCTCGCTCGACACGGGCCTCGCCCTGCCCTCCTGGGCCACGACGGAGCATATCGCCATGGCGGGCCTCGTGTCTGTGACCTCGGCCAGGACGGTGTCCCCTTCCATCAGGACGACCGGTGGGTTGTCCAAGATGACTTTCGCAGTCTTTTCCCTAGCATCGAGATCGAGCTCGCCGACGGCACTTGCGTATACCTTGCCGTCGGACTCGTATGTGCCCTCTCCCGACATGTACTCCTCAGCAATGGCCACCTCGTCTCCAGGCAGCACTCTTCGGCCGGTTCTTGCCAGACCAATCACCTATCTCTCAAGCTTTAACAGAACGACTGAAATCGTCTCGTTAGCCTTTCTGTGGAACTCGAACGCATATGGAATCTCGAATTTATACCTTTTTATAGCCTCGGACCTGCCTCCGAGGGCCCTGACCATGCCCCCGACGAACTCCTGGGTGCCCTCGTTGTGTATCGAATAGGTCACTGGGGCCAGGGACAGCGCCTTCTCGATGAACGCCCTGTCAGCATGCCGGGTCTGCGCCCCGAAGGGAGGGTTCTGAAGGACGGTGTCGAAGATCCCTGAGAAGGATGACACGTCGCCTTCGAGCAGTTCAATCTCGACGCCGAGCATGCCCGCGTTCGCCCTGGCGACTTTGACCGCGTCCGGGTCCACATCGATCCCGACGGCCCGGTCGGCCCCCATGAGCTTCGCGCCTATGCAGAACACGCCGTTGCCACACCCGAGGTCAGCCACGGCCCTGCCGTGGATGTCCCCCGCGGTGAAGGCCTCCCAGAGCACATCCGAGGCCACCGTCGCCGGCGTCTCATACTGCTCGAGCCTGGCCGAGCGCGTCTCGAGAGGCCTGAGCTTCTGAAGGGTTATCTCGAGCCTCTTCCTCCTCATCTGCATCTGTGGCAAGGCGATCACGGCACCTGTCGGCCTCACTTCGCCTCGTCTATCATCTTCCATCGCCTGAGCTTGTTGACCTCGGACACGTCCCTGCCGTGCACGTCCCTCTCCACATCGGACAGGTACTCTATCGCCGTCAGGAGGCTGTCCTTGGTCGGTTTGCCTATGTTGACCTTTGCCCGGCCGAACTCACGGTCGATGAGGTCCATGGCCCTGGCGGTGTCGCCGTACTGCTCGCAGAAGTCGCTCACGATCTCGTCCACCGCCTGGGCGAGCGAGCCCCCTTCGAAAAGGGTCTTCTTCTCGACGAAGTCCCCGGATATCATCATCTCGCCGATCTTGCGGAACGCCTCCTCGACGTTCTCGCCCGACTTGGCGCTGCACATTATGACAGGCATCTCGGCCTTCCTGCCGATCTCGGCGAGGCTCGCAGCCGCGGCCGAGTCCTTTCCCGCCATATCGATCTTGTTGCCCACGAAGACGATAGGGACGGTCCCGAGTATGTCCAAGACCTCGGAGAGCCAGAAGTCCTCGACCGCTTTGACGGTCTCCGGCCTGGTGAGGTCGCAGACCAGGAGGATGCCGTGCGACCCGCTCATGCCCTGTGCCCGCATCTTCCTGTAATCCTTCTGGCCGAGTATGTCCCAGACCATGAGGGTCAGGTACACGGTCTTGTCGGGCTGCTTGTACTCGATGTCCCTCTTGCTGACCTTGGTGCCAATGGTCGCGATGTACTTGTCGTCGAAGACATCTATGACGAACCTGCGTATGAGTGAAGTCTTGCCTACGCCGGAGTCCCCGACCAGGCCTATCTTCTTTATGTATCTCTTGGATTGTATGATGCTCAGACGACCACCAGCTGAAGGAAACGGGTGTCGTATGCGGACGGTTCCGCCCGATTCCCGGACAACCGATGATTTCGGCCGTACATAATATTTTCCGAGTGCTAGATAAAAGAGGGTCAGTGGACGTCCGGCAGGCGGTCAGATGCAGGATGTCACGACTGACAGCAATGACTGGCAGCCAGTGGCAATCAGATGCAAAACCCTATTATCGGCGACCAACATCACCTTGAGGAACAGATGGACGACGCTTCAGCCAAGGCCCGCCTCCCCTCCAAGAAGGCGCTGGAGAACTATGCTAGTGCCTACATGGGCGCGTACATGAACGCGATCGAGCGTGAGAAGCCTGAGCATGTGCCAACGCTCGCGCGTAACGCCCCCTACACGATCGAGGTGTGCCTGATGCCCAACCATTCTTTCGTCATGCTTTTCGAGCGGGGTGACAAGCAGGCTGTATCCGTGCATGAGAAGGACTGGAACTATGTCGAGAGTTCGGTCATGTCGGGCGTGTCGCATCTGGTGACGGTCTACTCCCACGAGGGCCCGACGGTCGCGGACGCCATCGCGAAGGGCAAGAAGGACGCGGTCAGGGACATACGCTCGCTCGAGGACTCCAGTGTCGCGAAGGCAGTCGTGCAGCTCGAGAAGATACTCGATGAACTGACAAGCATCGAGAAGGGCAACAAGAGCGTGCTGAAGATAGCCGAGCTCCAGCTGCAGAAGCTGCAGCCGATACGGGACGCGATCAGGAACTCGGGCCCAGAGGTCGACATGCTCAGCATGATCGACGCGCTGAGGAACTATCCATCTGCGCCGGTAGAGGTCAACATAGACATCAAGGAGAAGGAGCTCCTCGAGAACATCTGCCAGGAACTCGGGGACCTCTCGGACGTCATACGCAGGATAGAATCACAGGACCAGAGGCTCGAGACACTCGAGCAGGCCATCACGAAAGGCCTGTCCGAGTTCGGCAAGAGCCTGGACGACAAGGTCGGGAAAGGCCTCGCGGTCGTCCTATCATCCTCCGACAGGAAGATAGACAAGGGCTTCTCCGAGATTCAGGGTCATATCGCGAAACTCCAGGGAGGCGATGTGCCGCAAGACCTCGAGGCACGACTCAAGGCGATCGAGGATGCGCTCGTGGACGTCAGGGATAGGCCGGATGTGGCGAAGGAGATAGTGCTCGCCGTGGCGGACGTGCGCGAGAACATGGGCCGACTTGGCCAACGGCTCACGAGGGTCGAACAGTACCTCGTGGAGCTGAGCAAGCACAAGGTCGCCCCGAAGCAGTGATCATCTTTTCCAGATACCCTTGATGCCGAAGCACAGGGCGGCGTTGCCGTAATGGAGGATCGGGTTCGTCATCTCGGCCTTCGATATGATCGGGTTCTTCAGCAGCAGGCGCCTGAGCTCCTCCGTCGTCTGGAAATCCGGGACCGATGTCCTGCCGTTGCCTATGGACGCGATCGAGTGGGCGTCCGAGGATGCGATGCCAGGGAGCCCGAGCTTCCTGGCGAGCTCGCTCGCCCTCTCGTTGCTCGCCTTGCTGCATTTCGCGTTGAACGTTTCGACTGCGTCGGCGAGGCCTATGTCGTCCGAACTGAGCGCCCTTGACTCGGCTGGATGAGGCACGACAGCGAGTCCTCCTTGTGCGTGGATCGCGTCTAACGCCTCGGCCCAGCGTCTTGTCAGTATCGGCTCTTCGACGAAGAGTGCGAGAAGGTCCCCTTTGTCCGTCTTGAGTTCCGCTCCGGGGACGATGAGAGGGACGCCATCGGACACAGACCTGGCTTCCCTGCATCCGCTCCAGCTGTCGTGGTCCGTCACCGCGATGGCCGCGAGCCCGAGATGTCGCGCGCGCCCGACTATCTTGGTCGGTCTCGACATCGAGTCGGGCGAATGCATCGAATGGATGTGAAGATCGACCTCCAAAGCGGGCACCTCTCTTCGGCGTGGTCCTCTCCATCACACGGCGGAGATTCACGCCTCCAGTGGTTCCGTGAGCGAGTCGAGGCTATTAATTGTTGTCAGTCCGCTCGGGTCCCCATCAACTATTTGTCCGGGGATTCCCTTGGATGCCTTCGATGGTCAGGTTCGAGCATGTGACATCCGACGGCACCGAGCTCGTCTTCAGGGAGCCGGTGAAGGGCGAGGCGAAGGCGTTGATGTCGTTCATCAACTCGTTCGTGGACGAGCCGATGTCAGGGCTGCTCATCGACAAGAAGGTGTCCCTGAGGGGCGAGGAGAAGTGGCTCGAGTCGCGCCTCGACGAGATGAGGTCCAGGTCCACTGTGATGCTGCTCGCGGAGCGCGACGGACGGGTTGTCGGCAGCTGTCACATGACCCGGCTCCCCTGGAAGCACTCGCACAGGGCGGACATAGGAGTCGCGCTCAAGCTTGAAATCAGGGGGAAGGGCGTGGGGGAGGCGTTGATGAGACGAACCATGGACCTCGGCATCAGGAGATTCCGCGGTCTTGAGACGGTCGAGCTCTCAGCGTTCGCGTACAACGACCGTGCGCTCGCGCTGTACAAGAAACTGGGATTCGAAGAGTGCGCTCGGATCCCCCGTTCTGCGAAAGAGGGGCGTACGTACTTCGATGAGGTGCTCATGCGGCTCGATCTGCCGTATGTGAGTCGTGGCCGGAAGTCGATGCGCGGACGGTGAGGTCTCGTCTCGAGGCTGCAGTCAGTGCGAACGGAACATCGCGGTCCATCGACGTATCGGCGTCCTTCCCCCATGACGTTTCACCAAGGTTTCGGCGAGGACGTAGCAGCCGATGCACCCTTCGTGGGTCCACCTGATGGCGGTAGGCCAGTATCTGCATCGCTCGGTGGGGGTATTGTTATAAATACGGACAACTCCATTTTCAGTCCGGGGAAAGAGGGACCGAGCATCCTGGGTATTCC
>JAABQR010000149.1 GCA_011391345.1 Methanobacteriota archaeon
TCAGGGACCCCGCGGGACTGACGGACAGTGACTCGACTTGGATCGTCGTCACGGACAGCGAGCCGTTCACGGACTTCACATGGTCCCCCCTGAATCCGACCGAGGGAGAGGACGTCGTGTTCGAGGACACGACCTACTCACACGATTCTTTGGCGTTCCTCAACTGGACCGTGGACGGCGTCGTGGTGTCTGAAGGTCTCGAGGAGACGATCACCATGGTCTTCGACCATGGGACTCACGCCGTGACTCTGACAGCGACTGACTCGGACGGGTCCGTCGCCCAGAACACGAAGTATGTCTATGTCCAAGCGCTCGACCCGGAGCTCGAGCTCATCGCGCCATCCGCCATGGATGAGGGTGACGATGTCCACTTCGAGGTCATCGTCGACGAGCGTTTCGGGGCCCCGGTCGACCCGATCGTCAGCTACGAGTGGGACTTCTCGTTCGACGGGGCTTTCTCGGCTGACGAGGTCACGCTCGTCAACTCGACTATCCATGCCTTCGGCGCCACCGGGGATTCCGAGATATACACGGTCGCGGTCCGAGTGAACGACTCGGACGGCGACACGAACATCACCATGGTCATGGTCGAGGTCTTTGACATCGGCCCGGCTGCCATGGTGTCGCTCTCGGTCACGACCGCGGAGGAGGGCGTCCCGTTCTCATTCATCGACGAGACCTACACATACGACGGCATCTCGTACTGGGACTGGACCCTGACGTATCCTGACTCGTCGACGCAGACATGGTCCCACGACGCCTCGGAGATGGCGGATGTCGTGTTCGAGGTCGGGGACGGGGACTACAGCATGCGCCTGGAGGTCGGCGAGTCCGACGGCGACTCCGATGTGAATGTCTTCGACTTCGCGGTCCAGGAGATCGCGCCGTCCGTGACACTGACGGTGGATTCGGCCGCTTCCAGCTACAGTGAGTTCCAAACACTGATGTTCCACGCCCAGGTCGAGAGCTACGACGCGGTCGTCTCCTTCGAGTGGGACTTCATATCGCCCGGCGCACAGTTCGTCGCCGACCTGGAGACCGACGACGGCGAGGCTTCGTACTCTTATAGCTGGGTCGGGAACTACACCGCCAAGGTCAGGGTCAATGATACGGATGGTTCGGCCGCCGTGCAGGAGATCGACATCGAGGTCGTCGATGCGGGCCTCATGGGCTCCTTCGAGTCCGATGTCATCGTCACAAGGGACGACCCGGACAGCACTAGCATCATCACGTTCTACGCGGGCTCGCTCGCGGACGCATATCCCGACATATCGACCACGTTGTGGGAGTTCGGGGACGGCGAGAACGCACTGCTCCTGAGCGTCCCGGCGGATCCTGTCACGCACACGTACGCGCCCACGCGCGACTATGTCATCAACGTGACATTGGTGGACGATGATGGGAACAACCTCGTTCTCTCGGGCACGCTCAACCTCGTCGAGCCGGCAATAGACCTCATCGGTCCGAGCAACGGCTCCGTCGTCAACTCCGGCACGCCCATAAGGTTCACGATCGGGGACGACTCCCCGCCGCTCGTCTACGTCAGATACTCGGTCGATGGCGGGACGTACCAGGACTTCGAGACCCTGTACTCCATCAGCACGGATGGTTGGGAGGACGGGACATACGTCATAGACGTCGTCGCCGAGGACAAGGACGGCAACATCGCCCACGAGAGGGAAGTGACGGTCACGATCGATGACACATATCCTTCGGTCACGCTCCTGTTCGACTCAGAGCAGGCGTTCGGCGGGGACAAGGTGAATATCACTATCCAGGTGGACGACGACAACATCGGCTCCGGAGATGTGGTCCTGTTCGTCACATTCCCAGGCGACGACTCCCCGACCTCGCTCCTCATGCACCCTTCGGACGACGGCGTGTTCTACGCGCTCGTCGAGGTGCCCAAGAGGACCGGGGAGATGGAGTTCTACATCGAGGTATCGGACCTCGCTGGCAACTCGATGACCTCCGACATCTATTCCGTCACGGTCGAACTGAGGTTCATCGACGCGGCATGGCCTTACCTGCTCGCAATCGCGGTCGCCGCGGCGCTCGGGACGGGCGCGTACTTCATGCGCGAGGCTACGATCGCGGTCGACGAGACCTTCGTCATATACAGCGACGGACGGCTCCTGGCCCACAGCACCAGGAGGCTGAAGCCGGGCATGGACGACCAGATCCTGAGCGGCATGTTCGTCGCCGTCCAGGACTTCATCAAGGACTCATTCAAGGACGAGACCTCGTTCAGGCTTCGGAAGCTCGACTTCGGTGAGAAGTCGGTCCTGATCGAGAAGGGCGAGCACCTGTTCCTCGCGGTCGTGCTCCACGGGAAGGCGTCGAAGAAGGTCGCGAGGAGGATGAAGGGCGTCCTGGACGACATCGAGAAGGCGTATGCGGAGCATCTGGTGGACTGGGACGGCGACCTCGATAATGTCAGGGGCGTGAACGACAGGGTGAAGCGGCTCTACTCGAAGGCTCCTGTCCTGCCAGAGGCGCTCAGAAGAAAGGAGGCTTAGGTGGTCCATTGTCCTCACCTCTCCCAGACCTGATCACACTGGTAGGCGTCACCGCCTTCTGCGCCGCGCTTGCCATCCTATCGTATCGCAGGCGCATATTCGACCTCTCAGGCTCACTGGCTGCGTTCGTGGTCGGCATGATCATAGGCGTGTGCGGCAACGTCCTCTGGTTGCTCCTCCTGCTGGTATTCCTCATAACCAGCTTCGGCGCGACCAAGTACCGGTTCGATTGGAAGAAGGCCGAGGGCTTCCAGGAGGGCAGGAAGGGCGAGAGGACCTGGAGGAACATTGCCGCGAACGGCGCGATACCGACGGCCATCGCGTTAGCGAGTTTCATGGCCGAGATCGTCAACTGGGGAGACCCCGCCTCGAACCCGTTCTCAAAGGACATCGCGAGCTTCCTGTTCATATCCGCGATAGCGGTCGCCGCGTCCGATACCGCGGCGAGCGAGATCGGCATCATCGATCCCAAGGTGTACCTGATCACCACGTTCAAGAGGACGAAGCGGGGCGTCGACGGGGGGATATCGCTTACCGGCCAGCTGATCGCGTTCGTCGCGGCCGCGTACACATCCGTCGTCGCGTACGTGGTCTTCGCTGCTTTCAACTCCGACCTGCTCGCAGGTCCTCCCACGCTCTTCGTGCCGATGCTGTGCGGGTTCTTCGGGTGTCAGATAGACAGCGTCATAGGCGCGACCTGGGAGACCCGGGGCAGGATAGGCAAGCTGGGCAACAACTTCCTCTCGATAGGGATAGGCACCGGCCTGGCGCTCCTGCTCGCGCTCGCGTCGACCTAGGCCTTCCTCAGCGCCGAGACGTATGCTATCTCCTCATCCGGCCTGGAAAAAGTCTCTGACACTCGCCAACCAGTCCTCTCCGCGAGCATCTTCATCTCCGCCGGCGTGACCATGAGCAGTTCGAACCAGTCGTCGACCTCGTCCCTGTACCTGAACCGGAGCCTCACGTGTCCTGGCATCCTGCCCCTCGCCCTGTTCTTCTCGTGGTACCGGATATGTTCCGGTCTGGTGGTGTTCAAGGGGTCTATCGACTGCGCGAGGAAGACGCCGTCGTCCGATACGATGTCCCTTAGCCTGAGGAGCATGGACATGACGCCCTCGGGGGTGCCGCACAGGCCGAAGTTGTTCCCGAACGCGACCGCGGTCTGGAAGTGCCTTCGCGGGAAGCGCAGGTCGCACATGGACATCTTGACGGCGTTCCTGACCCCCCTCCTCCTCGCGACCTCGAGCATGTGGTCGCTGATGTCCACACCGACGGCTTCGAGCCCCATCTCCTGAAGGTGCAGGGATACCCGTCCAGGGCCTAGCCCCATGTCGAGGACCCTGCCCTTGGCCAGACCGAGCGCCTCGGTCTCGCAGTGGGGGAACGAGTCGAACGCCGAGAGGTACGAGTCCATATCCTCTTCGTCGACGTAACCATCGTCGCGCTCGATGAAGAGATGATCGCGCGATCCGGTCAGCCAGTCACTGATCGCCGCTCCGAAGAGGTCCATGGGGGACGCCATGACCTGCGAACAGAAGAACGTTATCCGAGGGAATCCAACGCCTCGAGGACGCCATCCAGGGAGTCCACCCTCAGGTCCGCCTCGCTCGCGGGCGCGGTCGCGTGACTCATGACCTGCACCGCGTGCATCCCGAGCTTCTTCGCTGCGGCGATGTCCTTCTCGGGATCGTCACCGACGTGCGCCGCCGCCTTCGGGAGCGTCTTGAGCTGTTCCAAGGTCACCTTGAACGCCGCCTCCGCGGGCTTCCTGACCATGATCTCGTTCGAGAAGGTCGTGACCTGGAAGTGTTCGAGTATGCCCATGCGGCCCATGAGGGTCCTGAGGGTGGAGCCAGGGGTCTTGCCCGTGTTGGATATGAGCCCCAGCTTGTACCCCTTCTCTCTCACGGCCTTCAGGACGTCCTTCGCCCCCGGCAGCAGCTCTGGAGGGTGTTCGAGGATGCTCTCGGCGTAGATCCGCTCCACCTCGGAGATGTCCTCGTTGGTCATCTTCCCTGGCAGGCGGCACTCGACGCAGCTGAGCATGAACAGCACATGGTCCCTCACTGGCATGTCCCTGGCCTTGTCCCATGCGAGCTCGAGGAAGGTCCCGGTCTTCATGTACGCCTCCTCGATCTCATCGATGTCGTGTGGGCGGCCTATGCGCTCCAGCAGGTCGGCTATCCCGTGTATCCTGAGAGAACCGACCCTCTCCGAGCCGCCAGGGACCTCCTTGATGAGGGTGTCCCAGAGGTCGAACGTTACCGCGATTACCTTCCTCATCGTCTGCGTCCCACGTATGAAGATGTCGGTAATGAATACTGGGCTGGAGGGGCCTCCGGACGCCCGCCGGTGCCCTCTTGGCAAGGCTTATATACCACATCGTGATTAGACGGGTCCAGAGAATGGTTTGACGGCCATAGTGGCGGGGCCACACCTGGTCTCATTCCGAACCCAGAAGTTAAGCCCGCCTACGTTCTCCGTGGTACTGAGGTGCGCGAGCCCTCGGGAAGCTCAAGGCCCTTGCGGCCTCTCGGACATAACGGCTAGGTGCGCTAGTCCTGTACCTTCGGGTACAGGGTGAACCGCACCGCTTGAACCCGTTATGCCCGTGGAACGCCGTCAGCCACTCTCTTTGTCCCTTTCATTCTCTGACCCGTGGTGCCATCCACATGGAAGATTTTATAAGAACACATGATGCTTGACGAGCTGGAGCGCGACCCCTTGGCCTTGACGGAGGAGGAGAAATACACACTTCTGGCGGTCCTCGCCGTGCTCATGATACTGGTCCTGTATTTCGAGTTCAGGATCATGAGGGGGAAGGCGAAGTCGGCCCGCAAGATGAACGCCCGGAAGGACGAGGCGTACAACGCCATCCTGACCTGCAATTCCGTGATCAACGTCCTCGAGCGTCAGGGCTCGGACGTCTCTGACGCGAGGGCCCTGGTGGCCAAGGCCAAGTCGCTCATGCAGCGCGGTGAGCACGAGGACGCGATCGAGCTATGCGAGACGGCACGCGAGGAGATGACCAAGACGAGCTCGCAGGCCAAGACGCCGGTTCGGAGGACCAGGGTCGAGAAGGACAGCCTCGAATCGGTCGCCGACGAGATCGTCTCCGAGCCCAGGACTATCCCCCGCGAGGACTCGTACAGGGGCGCGAGGCTGGAGGTCCAGGGAGGGCCGAACTACCTGGTCGCGAAGTTCGAGATCAACACCGCGAAGGAGGAGATAGCCGCGGCGACCGCGTCTGGCCAGGATGCATCGGAAGCCTCCGCGGCCCTGAGGAACGCTCAGGCCGAGTTCGATTCCGGGAACTATGCGAAGGCCCTCTCGCTCGCGGTGAAGGCGAAGAAGGCTGCGTCCCCGCGTGGCGCGGACGAGGCGATACCCCTCAAGAGGGTGCAGAAGGCCGAGCGTCCGTCCGCGGATGTCGACGGCGAGGCCGAGGATGTCGTGGACGTCTGCTCGAACTGCGGCTCCGAGATAGACTCGGAGGACATGTTCTGCGGCTCATGCGGCACAAAACGCCCAAAGGAGCGTTTCTGCCCGTCGTGCGGCCGCGCTGCGTCCGAGGACGACAGGTTCTGCAGGAAATGCGGCTCCAAGGTCCCGTGAACGCCTCATCGGCCACGGTACTTGTTCTTGATTATGAGCGCGGCGAGCGCGCCCGCCCCGAAGCCGTTGTCTATGTTGACCACGCCTATGCCGCTCGAGCAGCTGGACAGCATCCCTAGCAGGGCGGCCATGCCACCGAAGCTGGCGCCGTAGCCGACGCTCGTGGGCACCGCGACGACCGGCTTGTCGGTCAGGCCCGCGACCACGCTCGGCAACGCACCCTCCATCCCTGCTATGACTATGATCACGTCCGCGGATTCGAACTGTTTCAGGTTGGATGTGAGTCTGTGGACGCCTGCCACGCCGACATCGTACAGCCTGTCCGCGTCGCATCCGAGTATGTCGCATGTGACCGCAGCCTCCTCGGCGATGGGTATGTCGGATGTGCCCGCGGTGACCACGAGCACCTTGCCGTGCCGATCCCTCTCCTCGGCGCCGACGGTCGCGATCCTCGCATCGTGGTACCATCGGATCGCCTCGCCCAGCTCCGCGCGGAGCATCTTGTGCGTGGGGTCGGACATGCGGGTGAAGACCGCCTCGCCCTTCCTGGCCAATGTCCTGCGGGCGATCTCTAAGATCTGCGCATCCGTCTTGCCGGGCGTGTAGATCGCCTCCGGGATGCCCCTCCTCAGTTCCCTGTGGTGGTCCAACTTCGCGAATTCGAGGTCCTCG
>JAABQR010000150.1 GCA_011391345.1 Methanobacteriota archaeon
GTTTCCAGGGCTGATATACAGGCTCAAAGAGCCGAAGACGGCTACCCTGCTCTTCAGGAGCGGGAAGGCTGTATGCACGGGCGGCAAGAGCCTTGAACAGGTGGAGACAGCCATCAGCAAGGTGGTCAAGAAGATCGAAGCTGCGGGCATTGTGATCAAGACCACCCCCAAGATAGAGGTGCAGAACATCGTCGCATCAAGCGACCTTGGGGCGAAGATCAACCTCAACTCGATTGCCATCAGCCTTGGTCTTGAGAAGGTCGAGTACGAACCTGAGCAGTTCCCCGGACTCGTCTACCGCCTCGACGTGCCGAAGGTGGTCGTACTTCTCTTCGGTAGCGGGAAGTTGGTGTGCACTGGCGCTCGTAAGCCGGAGGACGTTGAGACTGCCGTCGACAAGATCACTCACGACCTGAGGGCTGCCGGCCTGCTTGCATAGGCTGAGAGAGCAGGGTCACGCATGTCCCGGTCGGGACGTCGAAGTGGACTGTTGCGGGGCATGGAACAGCTGGCTGTGGTCCAGTAGGCTTGACTTTCACGGCATCGACTCAAGGGTTCGGAATAGGTCTGAACGGGTGGGAGTTCTCGGCGGCCAGAGCGCCCACGTTGAGTCTATCCCCCGTAATCGATGTGGCAAGCAATATTTCATGTAGTTGAACCTGTTAGATTCCTTCGCAGTGAGCTCAGTTCGTGCTCACGCAAAAGGAGAAATAAGCAATGAGTTACGGCACACATGGAAGCGGCAGCCGTAGATATGATTCAGGCCCCAGGGAGATGCACAAGATCAAGTGCTCCGACTGCGGTGCTGAGTCTGAGGTACCCTTCAAGCCGACAGAGGGGAGAGCCGTCTACTGCCAGACCTGTTTCCAGAAGCACAGGCCCCCACGAAGAGACACGTTCTGATCGTCCAGTTCATTTCGATGAATTATTCGTTCAATTCGTATTGATTCGTAAACCCCTTCGTGACAATTTTATTACATGCCTCCGCTGGCCGAGCTCGAGTATCGAAGGCTGCTGTAAGCGTCCTCGCACTGGCTACGCCCTTTGAGACCCCGTTCGGCGTCAGGCGAAGTGTTCTAGAGTCTCTGCGCGTATCGTTCGAGGGCATACAGAGCCATCGTCGAGAGCCATTGCCCGGCCTCCGTGTGCGGCCTGTCGGAATCGGTCCAGAACCCGTCGCGGTACCTGGCGTCCATCAGCCATCTGATGGGCCGCTCCATCCTGGGGTCGTCGGGGCCCTTCCCCGCCTTGGTGAGCACATGCAGCGCGGCGAGTCCGCTGCACTTGTTGTGCGGATACTTGAGGGCGGTCCAGTTCCGCTCGCTCTCGTAGAAGTTCGAGTGCGGGTTCCTCTGGAAGAACCTCCCCAGCAGGAAATCCGCCCCCCTCTGAACGCATCTGCTGTATCTCATCTGGAGCTTGTCGTTCAGTCCCCAGAGGACCATCATCGTGGTCCAGTGGCAGCTAGGGACATCCTGAAGGTCCATGGGGTCATGCATCTTCCTCTCGTCGGTCTGCATGAGCCGGATGAACTCGTCCATCCTCAAGTGTCGGTACTCGGGGAGGTACCTGACATCCTGGACATATGGCATGGTCCAGCCCCCATCCCTCCTCTGGGTCGCCATCAGCCAATCAGCAAGCCTGTTCAGCTTCGGGTCCTCCTCCATGTAGAACCCTTCGGCGAGGTAGAGCGCGTAGCCGTTGTAGTGGGGCTGGGGGAGGCCGTTGTTCATGGGCCCTTCGATGTACCCCTCCTTCGTCTGCCAGCTGAAGAGCTTCTCGAGAGAGGTGTTCACCCGGTCATCGCCAGGGAGCGTGACGAAGTGCAGCAGCCTCAGGAGGTTCTTGAGCATCGTCGCGTGGGTGAGGCACTCGTATGTCCGGGCTTGTGAAGGGTTCCTGCCCTCCTTCGCCTTGGGGACGGGCCAGGTCCCGTCCGCGTTCATGCCCTCCAGGATCCGAAGCCTCGGAGGATACCTCTCGCACTCGACGAGCGCACGCTGTATCGCGAGGTCCTCCCGGTCCTTCATCATGACCTGCCTGAGGACCCAGTACCTGATGGACGGGGACGAGCTCTGGATCAGCCTGCTCGCGGATTCGTCGATGATCCGGTTGATCTCCGTCTTCAACATGCCGTCACAGGCAATGCGTATCCAGGATGAATCTCTTTCGAGTGCCCCCTGGCTGTACTACGCCTGGGCTGCAGGACTCACTCCGCACCAGGTCCCTCCCCGGCCTCTTCCCTCGTCCTCTGGAGAGGTCCGGGGGCCCACCAGGCCCACTTCCCCAGCACGGTCATCATCGCGGGGACGATGTAAGTCCTGACGACCATCGCGTCCAGGAGTATGGCGAATGCGAGTGCGAACCCCATCTCCTTCAGCATCATGGTGCTGGAAATCATCATCATGCTGAACGCGGAGCCCATGATGACTGCCAGCGCGGTTATGATGCCTCCGGTCCAGTCGAGGGACTCCACGATCGCGTCCTTGTTGCTCTTCCCCTTGTGGATCTCCTCTCTTATCCTGGTCAGGATGAACACGTTGTAGTCCATCCCTATCCCCATGAGCATGATGAAGAGGATCAGGGGTATGATCCACAGTATGGGTTCGCCTAGAGCGTAGCCGAAGACGCCAACGGTCGCCGCGAACGCCCATGTGATGCTGAGCATTATGGACACTATCGCGAACAGGGACAGGAGGACTGCGCCAAGGACGATCAGGAGGACGATGAAGATGCCGATGACGACGATGATCTCCATCGTGTCGAACTGCTTGTTCAGGTCATTCGCTAGGTCGGATATGACGGCTGAGGAGCCGCCGACATATATGTCCGCGTTCGAGAGCGCCCCGTCCGATGTCTTCAGGTCGGCGAGTTCGTCCCTGAGCACACCTACCGTGTCGAGCGACTCGGGCGTCATCGGGCCTTCCACCAGGATGACGGTGAAGAGGACCGTGCAGCCGTCGATGCCGACCAACTCCAGCATCATGGCCTCGTAGCTCGCCCTCTCCTCCGGCGCCATCGCGCTCAGATTGGTGTAGTCGATGTGGTCCCCCTTCGGGTTGGTGGGCCCCGTGGCCTGTTTCACGTTGTCCGTGGACGCCAGGACCGCGGTGATGCCATCTATGGATTCGAGTTTGTCCAGGCTGAAATTGCCATCGGAGTAGACTGGCGAGTCGAAGACCACCGCGACCTGCGTGGGCATGATGCGGCCAGCGCCGAACGAGTCCGTCATCGCGGCGATGCCGTCGTTGCTCTCGACACCAGACGACATCCCACCGATGAAGTCGAAACTAGTCTCAGCGTTCAGGAACACATACGTCGTTGGCACCGAGATGAGGGCCACCGCAATGAGGATGGTCTTGGCGTGCCTGATGGATAGGTTGGCGGCCTTGTAGAAGTATCCGTGGTGTCCTTGGGACCTCCTCTCCATCACCTTCTCGGCGAACCTGTACCAGCGCGCCCCCCGAGTCGGCCAGAATATCCTGTTCCCGAGAAGCATGATGAGTGACGGGACCAGTGTGAGCGCCACCAGCAGGGAGACTGCGATCGCCATGCCCATGACCAGGCCCATGGTCCGTATCATGGAGAAGTCGGCTATCCCGAGTGCGAAGAACGAGACCATGACAGTGGCGCCGCTCGTCGAGATGCTCTCGCCAGCCCATGTGACCGATGTCCTGACCGCCTCCTCCCGGTTGTGCCCCTTGATGCGCTCCTCTCGGTACCTGGCGACTATGAATATGGCATAGTCCGTGCCGACGCCCATCAGGATGCTGAAGAGCATCGTGACCACCGAGTAGTGTATGTCCGCCACGAGCGAGCCGATGAGGAACACGAGCGCCTGGCTTACGCCGAGCGCCACCATCACACCCCCGAGGGGCAGGAACTGGGCCACGACCGACCGGAAGAAGATGCCCATGAGCACGATGATCATGATGATGGTGACGGGCTCGATGAGGGCGAGCTCCTCCATCATGGAGTCCTCCATGTCCGCGGTCAGGGCCGCGTCCCCCGTGACGTACGTCTCGTGGTCTGAGGTGAGGTAGAGTGCCCCGGACTCGGCCACCATCTCCCTGAGGAAGACGACGTTGTTGACTATGGGTTTCTCGCCGCCTTCGGTATAGCCGGAGTCCTTCGAGAAACTCAGGATGATCAGGGTCGCCGTGCCATCAGGGTTGACCATGCTGGAGAGGTATTCCGGCGGCAGCTGGACTGGCAGTTCCGAAAGGGTGCTGGAGGCGACTATATGTCGCGAGAAGGCCGCGAGCTCCTCCGGCGTGTACTCCGGCCCGAGGGCGTATATGCTCTCTATGAATGCGAGGTCGTCAATCCCAGCGTATGCGGCCACGGTCGAGACAGAGAACTGGTGGATGAGTGTGAGATTGGAGAATGTGGAGAAGTCGAACGCTGCGAGCACGGCATACATGATGGCCTTCTGGTCGTCTGGGTACTCGAGGGTCCCGATGAACCCGGACGCGGCGGTGCCGACAGCGTCCTCGGCGCGGGCCTGCGGGTCTGATGTCAAGGCCGAGTCGTCGTAGGTCGAGTTCCAGGCGTCACAGAACTGTCGCAGATACTGGTACGAGAGTTCGACCACGGCCGCGTCGGCCGACTCGAGCAGGTACGGCATCGATGCTACGGTCGTCTGGTATGCCACATCGTCCCTCTCGGATATGGTGAGGGCCGGGTCGGTGTACATCCAGCTGTTGAGATATATCGATGGGATTCCATATAATAGGGACGAGGTCATGTTGACCTGGTACTCCGTCTCATATATGGCGGGTCCCAGCTCGGATGCCATGGCGTAGATCATGCCTTCGTGGGTGGAGTAGACAGACGTGAAGTCCTCAAGGTACGCCAGACCGCCTGTTCCGGTCGCAAGGTCTCCGAGGTCCAGGCAGAAGTCCCTGACCTCCGTCGAGTACACGTCGGGGCCGGTCAGGACTACCATGAGGGTGCTGTTGGCAAGAGCGACGGGGAACTGCTCGTCGATTATTCCCTGGGCGATGAGTGATTCCGTGTCGCCCTCGACCATCTCCGATTCCTGGTAGACTAGCACTTCGTTGGCCCTAGTCATCACCGGCGCGATGTACAGCAGAGCGACGATCCAGATAATCAGAACCAGTTTGTAGTGACGAACGATGTTGTCGGCGAGCCTCTCGAATATCATCTCTGCACGTCCATGTTTGTTGTTACGGCCCTACTAACAGAAGTGCCGTTAAACCACTACTGAGATATATCCGTTCCGGCGTTGTACGCTGTAAGCGTATCAGCGGGAGTTCGACGGTGACCCATCAGAAAGTCATTGACAGGCTCGTCGCATTGGGCCTGACAACTTATGAGGCCAAAGTATTCTCCGCCCTGACCCGACTGGGTGAGGCAGGCGTGAGCGAGATACATGCCGTCGCCGAGGTCCCCCGGTCCGCTGTCTACGGCACCCTCGATAAGCTTGAGCGCAGGGGCATCATAGAGACATCCACTGGGAGACCTAAGAAGTTCAGGGCCCTGCCTCCGAAGGTCGCGGTATCGAAGATCGAGTCAGAGCTTCGGGACGCCGTGAAGGACGCGAAGGACGGATTGGAGGAGCTTGCCAGCACCCCCCACAGGGAAGCATCGGACGTCAGGATATGGATCGTCAAGGGAAGGGCGAGGATCAGGGCCAGGCTGGAGGACATGGTGGCTGCGGCCGGGTCGGAGCTTATGGTCGCTGGAACCCCTGCCAACATGATGGCGTTCGTGGACATATGGAAGATGGCCAAATCCAGGAAGACTAGGGTGATGTTCGCCACCATGGATCCTGACAAGATCGCAGGTCTCGCGAAGTTCGGCGAGATAGTGCGCCCTAGGTATCATGTGAAGTTGCCAAGCGATGATCAGCCGAAGGTGTTGTTCGTCAGGGTGGACCGGAGGATCATCCTGTTCGCCAGCGAGTACAAGGACGAGACTCAGGTCGAGGACATGACAGCGTTCTGGACGGATGATGATTCGATAGTCAGGTTCTTGAACTACCTGATTGACTCGATGTCCAAACCTGTGAAGACGCCGGGGAAGGCCAGTAGGCGCTAACGGGTCGGGCCAACACACGCACGGGCGGATGGGGTGGCCCTCAGAGCGTGAGGACCTCTTCCCTGATGTCTACGCCTTTCTCCCTCAGTCGCCGCATGAAGTCCTCGGCAGGCAGCTGCTCGGGTATCACGATCCCCTTCTCTTTGACCTGGCCGTCGATGAGCATCTCCGTGGCGACCGCGCCGCCAGTGCCGACGAAGTACGCCCCACCGTTTGTGTGGTAGAGTTCGTACGCCTTCTCATGCGACATTATGGTCCAGACCTTGACGACGGTCTTCCTCCCGTCCTTGATGCCGGTGACCTTCACAACGAAGCACGTGTCCCCCTTCACCTTGTCTGCGAACGCAGCTGGCGGAGGGAGCATCGCCGCGACAACGTCCAGCGGTCTGACCTTGGCTCCCTTGATGTCCACGGGCACCTTGCTCAGCAGCCCCCACTTGCGGAACATCTCGGCGGCATGCGCGAACCTGTCGTCGATCCCTATGTTAAAGGACGCCTCCTTCAGCGTCGGGATGCCCATGGGCATGAAGTAGGTCTCGTCGTGGTTCGTGCTGTACACCGGCAACGGGCCGATGGGCGCAGGGAAATCGTATACCTGCCTGGCGCTGAGCGGTGGGATGAACTCGATCCTCCCTTTCCGGTACACAGCCGCGGGTACACTGGTCTCGTCCAGTAGGTCCA
>JAABQR010000151.1 GCA_011391345.1 Methanobacteriota archaeon
GGGGGAAGGCCGCAGACACCCACTACGCCTGGATCTTCAGGAGGGACTTCTTCCTGAAGGAACTCAAGGGGTACGACCCCGAGATAACCGGCGGGGACGACCTCGACATCACCCTCAGGTCCCGGAAGCTCGGCAAGGGGAGGATGGTCTACGGCTCCGGCCTGTACGAGACGGAGACCGTCGGGCTGGACATCGCCAGGGACTACCCAGGCAGATGGATCAGGAACAAGGTCCTCTACGCGCTCACCTACTATCCCCTGATACGCAAGCACCCGGCCTTGGCCGTGAACTTCATCAAGAGCGACGGATGGCGCATCCAGAGGATGCTGAAAGGCGCGCCTCCGGGTAAGGTCGCCTTCGAGAGCTTCATGGAACGGGCGGGCCTCGTATACAGCCCGCTGTACTGCGCGGTCAGGAAGAGACGGAGAACAAGGTGACGCTCACTTCTTGATCTCGACTACCTTGGTCTCCTTCACGTCGATGAATTTCAGGATCTCCTGGACGTCCCTGGCGATGTTGAGGTCCTCCCTGGCGGCCTTGTCGACCCACTCGCGCAGGGCGACGGCGGCGTCCCTGACCTTCGGGTCGTTCCTGCCAATGCTCTCGAGCATCGGGAGCCACATCAGGGAGTACATGACAATCTCCTTCGGTGCCATGCGCTCCTTGTTGAACGGGTTCTTCTCCACGAGGACGGTCATCTGCTCCCGCCACATCCTCAACTTCGTGTCCCACACGATGGACAGGCCCCATATGATGCCGCCCACGACCATCAGTATGACCAGGGCGCCTGAGTACGGGGACGAGAACACGCCCGAGCGCCAGCTCATGTAGTCGTACATCTGCAGGGCGAGGTTGATCGCCATGAGCACGAGGGTCATCACGGCCGCAATCTGCTGCACCCTCCACATCTGGAGCATGAACCACTTCTTGACACCGAACGCCATATGTCGCACGACTCCCTCGTCCGCAGGCCATTATGCTGCACACTATATGAGGGTTCTGAGTTCCACGGGCGCTACGGTCGAGAGGGGCGGCAAGCCCCATAACGGCGCAAAGCCTGGAAAGAACTATCAATCGCCATCCCGATAGCCAGGCCGAGGAAGTGGTCGGATGGTCTCGTCCATGAGCAAGAGGGTCCTAGGTCTGATCGCAGTGATCGCAGTCTCCGCGTCGGTGGTCACGCTCGCCTTCGCGACGACCGCGACGGCGAAGAACGTGAGATGGGAGAGCCCCGTCATCGTGGGCGCTGATGCCAGGTACATGTGCCTCGACCTCTTCACCGGGGTCGACGGCACGTACGTGCTGTCGTGGGAGCACCCCGACGGCAGGGTCCTCCTGTTCAAGAGCCTGGACGGGGGCGCGACGTGGGGGACGCCGGTCGACGTCTTCGGGACGGGCGTGTACCCGGGGTACACCAGCATGTGCGTGTACCCGGACGGGGACGATGACACCATACTGGTCGCCGTCGGCCCCTGCCACGTGGCGAGGAGCACCGACTCGGGGGAGACCTTCCAGATGCTGGCCGACGTCCCGGTGCCGGCCTACGGGGCCTGGTACACCTCCGGCTCGATCGCGACGAACGCCTCCTGGTCCGGCGGCGAGCCCGACGACGATATCTACTTCGTGGGCGCGCTTTACGTGGGGGTCCCCTGGAGCGGCAGATACGTGCTGCACTCCTCGGTCTCGCACGACGGCGGGCTCTCGTGGACCGCGCCCGTGGTCGTCAGCACGGAGGACTACGAGTCCTTCTGGCCTGAGGTCCTTAGCGACGGCCAGAGACTGTACGTGGCCCACTCGGTCGCTGGCAGCATGGACCTCCACATCAAGTACTCGGACGACTGGGGCGCGACCTGGCATGACGGCGGGGACCCGGTTACCGCGGAGGGCGTCGGAGGCATCGCGGCCCTGAAGATGCAGCCGCTGGACGCGAACAGAGCCTTCGTCACGGTCTGGGACATCTACGAGTCGGGTGGCACGGGATTCGCCAGGTGCGGATACCTGATGTACGACGACATGAGCTTCAAGGAGTCCTTCAGGGTGGAGAACCCCGAATGGCACTTCGGCATGTTCGGGCTGAACGTCGAGATGGTCTCCATGGCCGACTACAACATAGCCTGGATAGAGCAGGCCCCCGACGGGACCTACGCGATCATGTTCGCCGACTCTGCCCCCTGAGGACCGTTGCTCCGGGGCCGGACGCGGCTCAGAGGTCCTTCCTCAGGGCTGCGGCAATCCTCTCCGCTGCATCCCCTTTGCCATACGGGCACGGGCCGAACCTCGTCCTCGGGTCCTTCATGTGCGCGCGCAGGGCGCGCAGGACCGTGCGCGGATCCGTCCCGACCACGGTGCAGTACCCGGCCCTCACGGCCTCGGGACGCTCGGTCGAGAGCCTCGTGACGAACACCCTTTTCTTCAACACAGGCGAGGATGCCTCTTCTTGAATACCACCGGAATCCGTCAATATATACGACGCGTGCCTCATCAGGGTCAAGAGGGCGAAGTAGCCCGCGGGCGGCAGGAGCCTGATGTTCTCCGATGTCTCCACCTCGGCCTTCAACCCGCTCTCCCTGAGCCGCAGGTCGGTCCTCGGATGCAGCGGGAGGACGACGGGGAGAGGCGACTCCTCGAGGATCCTCACCATGCCCTTCAACGTCCTCGGGTCGTCGACGTTCTCCGCCCTGTGCAGGGTCGCGAGCGCGAACTCGTCCCATGGGACCCCGCCCATGACCTTCGAGCTCTTCAGGGCCTTGGGCAGGTACTGCACCGTCGCGTCTATGACCGTGTTGCCAGTGCGGTACACCTTGCCCCAAACATGCTCCTGCCTGAGGATGTCGACCGAGTCCTTCGTGGGCGCGTACAGATAATCCGAGCCGTGGTCCGTGAGCCTCCGGTTCAGTTCCTCCGGCATCCTGAGGTCGTAGCTCCTGAGCCCCGCCTCCACGTGCCCGACCTTGACCTTGAGCTTCATCGCGGCTATCGCGCCCGCGAGCACGGTGTTGGTGTCCCCCTCGACGAGGACGCAGTCGGGTTCGGAGTCCAGGAACTCCTTCTCGAACTTGATGATGGCGTCGCCGGTCTGATGTCCTGGGAGGCCTGAGCCGACGCCCAGGAACGAGTCCGGCTTCGGGAGGCCCAGTTCGTCGAAGAAGACCTGGGACATCTGATAGTCGTAGTGCTGGCCGGAGTGCACGAGCCTCGGCTTCAGCCGCGCGTTCCTCAGGGCGAAGTACACGGGGGCCATCTTGATGATCTCGGGCCTCGTGCCTACGACGACGGAGACGGTCATGACCAGTCGGATGCAGGTCCACAATCATAACGGTTACTGGAAGGGAGGGCCGTGGAGCATCAAACGGGGAGGATGCGCATAGCCCACCCGCTACATCCATCGCAAACCGACTTATATGGACGGATGCCCTCGCGAGAATAGCAGCGGAGAACGATGATACAAGTCGAACGCGACGGCACAGTGAACGGGAGGGCTGCGATGCCAGGCAGGATACGCGTCTCCGAGACGATATACGAGGACCTCGCCCTGAGGGACTCCGCCGCGCGGCTGTTCGAACTCGTGGAGGCATCGGCCGAGGCCAAGCTCGAGATCGACTTCTCCGGAGTGAGGACCATGAGCCGGGCCTTCGCGGACGAGTACCTCACCAGGAGGAGGAAGTCCCGGAAGACGGTCATGGAGAGCAACGTCCCAGAGGCCGTCCGGCTCATGTTCGAGGCTGTTTCGGGACCTCCACGTCCTGCGAAGGAGACTTCTGCCGGACGACGCGGACGGAGGAGCGGGGAGGACTGTCCCCGAGCAACGGTGTCATCGATGACTGATGGAGGTGGGGAAGATGACCGAGAATGAGAGGATAAAGGTGACATCGGTCCTCTCCGAGGACCTGATGATGAGGATTTCAGCAGAGGACCTGATAGGGATGGTCGAGAGGCAGCCGGGTGCCGAGGTGGTGCTGGACTTCGACGGGGTGAAGTCGTGCACCAGGTCGTTCGCGGACGAGTACTACGTGCGCAGGGCCGCATCCTCCAAGACCATCCGCGAGGTCAACCTGCCGACATGCGTCTACCAGCTGCTCATGGTCGTGGCCAACCCGAGGAAGAAGGACCAGGTCATCGACATCGAGAAACTCAAAGTGACCGTGCTGTGAGTTCCCTAATCCTCCTAGTCGCCAGTGAGCGCAGTGACATCTGAGTGGACGGACTGCGCCGGCTAGTGTACTGCACTATGGTACTGTTGTTCGACGTCGAACTACTGCAGCATACTGCATCGCCATCCATCCGAAGAGGGATTGGACTTGCCGCGAGTTGATTGCATCATGATGCAGTTGATGGCTGTATTCTACATGTAGTATAATACAATTATATATAAGGAGGACCGACATAGCACGCGATGATGCCTCAAGACCTCAGCATGACACAGGCGAGCCTCCTGGCCGTCCTGAGAGAGCAGAACCCTTGGTGGACCAGAGAGGTCGTCCCGATGCAGCTCCAGAGGGAATACCGGAGGATGGAGCTGAATGAGATCAAGGCGCAGCTGAAGAGCGACAAGATCCTGGCCATCACCGGCCCTCGAAGGGCCGGGAAGACCACCGTGATGTACCAGCTGATCCAGGACCTCATCACGCAAGGCGTGGACCCTCGCAGGATACTGTTCGTCAACTTCGACAACCCCGGCGTCGTTCCCTACATGGGACGTCCGTTCCTCGACATCTTGAACGCATACCTGGAGGGTGTCCTCATGGAACCCATGGTCGAGCTGAAGGGGCGCGTGTATGTGTTCTTCGACGAGGTCTACGCGCTCCCTGGATGGGCGAGGCTCCTCAAGGGCCACTTCGACCTCCGCACGGACATGAAGGTGATCGTGTCAGGGTCGAGCTCGCCCAGGCTGCACAGGGACGCGGCAGACGCGCTCGTGGGCAGGGTGATGCTGTACCATCTCCCCGAGATGAGGTTCGCTGACACAGCGATGTTCGCATACAGGGATGAAGAGAAGTGGCGTGACCTCATCAATCGAACGGCCACTGGACTGTTGCGCTCGGGGTTCGAGCTCGCCCTCGCGAAGGGCGACCCGAAGGTGCTCCACAAGGCGTGCGACCAGGCGATGACGAAGATCATCCACCTGGAGCCACGTCTACAGTCCGTCCTGCTGGAGTATCTCACCAAGGACGGATATCCTGAGAACCTGGGCTCCAGGGACTACATCGAATGCGCGAAGTCGGTCAACGGCGCGATCGACCTGGCCATCTACAAGGACATCGTGAGGTCGTTCAAGGACCGGCAGCCTGACCTGACGGCGAGCATGCTGACGCTCTTGGCGCAGAGTTCCGGGGAGCCGGTTGAATCCAGCTCGCTGGGAACGGCACTGGGCATGAACGTCCGAACGGTCGAGAGGTACGTCGCGCACCTGAAGGAGGTGTACCTCGTCCACGAATCCCTCAAGTATTCTGGGTCAATATACAAATCATTCGCCAAGGCCAGGAAACTGTATGTGGCCAACGTAGGGGTCAGGAACGCCGTGCTCGGACTCCTGAACGAAGGGCTCGCCGCGAACTCGAAGGAGCTGGGCAAGTGCGCCGAGGCGGTGGCCCTCGACCACATACGCGCCCTGAAGACGCGGGACCGACCAGTGTTCGCGATCCGGACATACTACTGGAGGGGGGACGGCGGCAAGGAGGTGGATGTCGTGACCGAGCTTGATGGGCGCGTCATCCCCTTCGAGGTGAAGTTCAGGGAGAGCATCAGGCCAGAAGACATGAAGGGGCTCCAGGCGTTCCTGGACGAATACAAGAAGTCCCCGTTCGGCGTGTTAATCACGAAGAAGAGCCTGGGGCTGAATGGCAGGATCGTGATGGTGCCGCTCTGGCTGTTCCTGCTCGTGTGAATGGCGTCGACCGAGCACATGGGACGTCATATCGACTCACTCATCCGAGCCCTTCGAGACCAGACGCGCAAGGGCCGCGGAGCCGAGACCAACGAGCATGCCCGCCGTGAGGCTGTCCGCCGTTTCCGTGTCCTCCTCCTCGTCCGGATGCTCCACGATGTTCTGCCTCCTCAGCTCCTGCCAGATCTCGAGCATTACCCTCCCAGGGTGCGGGCGGTTGTGGGGGATTGGCCTTAAAGGAGTTCTTCGCGAAGCTGAGAAACCTCGGCGGCAACACAGATGAGACCTGAGAAGCACCAGGGGTTTGGTCAACGACAGAGAGTGGCACGAAGGGACGAACCTTTATTCTATTCCGTATGCGATGCGCCATCTGACAGTCATCAGGAGTTGAACGTATGGACTACTTCGTCACCGGAGGAGCGGGATTCATAGGCAGCTGGGTCGTCGACAGGCTCGCGCCCAGGAACAGCGTCACGGTCTACGACAACCTCAGCACCGGCAAGGAGGAGTTCGTCCAGCACCATATCGGCAGGAAGGGCTTCAGGCTCGTCAAGGCCGACCTCCTGGACATCGAGAGGCTCGTCAAGGAGATGAAGGGGCACGATTCCGTGTGGCACATGGCGGCCAACCCTGACATCCGCAAGGGCACCGAGTCCACCATGGTCGACCTCGAGCAGAACACCATCGCCACGTTCAACGTCCTCGAATGCGCCAGGAGGAACGACATCGAGAGCATCGTGTTCTCGTCCACATCCACGGTCTACGGCAGGGCGAAGACCATCCCCACACAGGAGGACTACGGCCCGCTCATGCCCATATCGCTCTACGGCGCCTCGAAGCTCGCGTG
>JAABQR010000152.1 GCA_011391345.1 Methanobacteriota archaeon
AGATTGGAGCTCTCCTCGACTATCTCCGGGCCTATGACACGCCGGGAGAAATCCTGAACCGTTCTTCTCAACTCGAATGGAATTCGGCCCTTGCTGCGTATCTCGATGACGTCATATCCTGTGACATATGATCCAACCAACTGCCTGAGGAGAGTTCTTGGATCCGTTGCCTGGGTCACTTCGACCCTCTTAACCAGCTTCTCCGACTCCCGAGGGATGTGGGGGTCAACCGTGAGCGTGCCATCCCCAGTGACGCTCAGAGCTACTTGGTCGCCCTTCTTCAGCCCGCTGGCCTGAATCCATCTCTTGGGGAGAGACACGACATAGGTGGAACCGCCTGTCTTCTGTATCTTCCTAGTCTCCATGTGAACACCTCAATGCTGGGCACTCCTCGGTTGTTCTCAATACTCTGTGCGGGTTTCAGTCTTGTGTATGATTCCTATATATATCTATATACTTGCCCACGTGGCACCATATGACAGTCGGCTCTACGCTGCGAACACTCTTGTGCACCCACGTCCACTCTCCGGATGAAGAGAGATGAGACGAATGGAATTGGAACCATTGACAGAGCAACAGACGCAGATGGACCTAGAAGGCAGGAAACTCTTCGACGACGTCCCCGAAGACCTTTCTGCCGAGCTGCAATCGAAGTGAGACAGTGGGCGTGAAACTGAGAGAGATGATAACATGAACGAGGTTGAGAAAGACACTAGCCAAGAAGGGAAACGGTCGATTGTGATGCCTCACAAAGGGGGCAACAGAATGATGTACGTAGTCGTTGCGATTGCAGTGGTGGCGATAATCATAGTCGCCGCTTTTGCGACAGGCATCCTGTCGACGGGATCAAAGGAGAGCGTAACACTCACAGGTGCGGGCGCGACATTCCCGATGCCGCTGATACTCAAGTGGGCCGATGAATACTACAACACGACCGATGGCGGCGTGAAAGTGAATTATGGCGGGGGCGGCAGCGGTGCAGGCATCACGCAGATAGAGGAGATGCAGGTCGACTTCGCAGGCACTGATGCACCTCTGAGCGCGGCCGACTCCTCCACGTACGGTCTCGTGCACATACCTGAGACCCTCGGAGCCGTTGTGGTCGCGTTCAACCTTCCAGATGTGAGCGGGTTGAAGCTGGATGGCGACACGACCGCGAAGATCTTCATGAAGAACATAACGACCTGGAACGACCCAGCCATAGCTGAACTCAACCCTGGAGTCTCACTCCCGGACGAGTCGATCGCGACCGTCGTCAGGTCGGACTCTTCGGGGACCACCTTCGTCTTCACTGGATACCTGGCGATCGTGAGTTCGGAGTTCGATGAGTTGTACGGCCAGGGCAAGACGGTAGCATGGCCAGATGGCACGCTCGCACAATCTGGCAACTCCGGTGTCGCGCAGGCCGTCCAGGGAACGAGCTATTCGGTGGGCTATATCGAGCTCGCGTACGCTCTCGAGAACGACATCTCCTTCGCGCAGATGGAGAACCACGACGGAGAGTTCGTGACCGCTTCGCTTGAAACCACGGCTGCCGCAGCCGCTGCAGCCGTCCCGATATTGCCAGCCGGAGACGGCGACTGGTCAGGGGTGCACGTGCTCGACGCACCAGGTGTGGACTCATACCCTATCGTGACCTTCACGTACATCCTGATCTACAAGGAGCTGTACAACGAGGACACGAAGATGAACAAGACCGCGGCCGAGGCGCTCCTCGACTTCCTATGGTGGGCGGTGCATGATGACGGACAGGCGTTCGCAAGCCCGTTGCAGTACGCTCCGCTACCAGACGCGGTCGTCGAGCTGAACGAGGAGACACTACGGTCCATAACCTACGAGGGCGAGCCCCTGATCGATTGAACGAGCAAAACCCACCCAAACCCTTTGGTGAAAACCCTTGCCAGCGGGACTAGGACCCCGATGGACCGAGGGATGCGAGACGGGCGAGAGAGATGCGGTTGACCGGGAAGCTAGGAAGCGGACGAAAGAGCAGAGCCTCCTTCGAAGACAAGCTGTTCAAGTACACAACAATGGGAGTGGCAGCCTTCGTGCTGGCACTCCTCTGGGGACTCGTGGTCAAACTCCTCTTCGACGCGCAGATGTCGATAGAGACATTCGGCTTCGAGTTCCTGACGAGCGATATCTGGAACCCGAACAAGGACCTCTACACCGCCCTTCCATTCATATTCGGCACCTTGATGACCGCGGCAGTCGGGATCGGGATCGGGGTCCCGATCAGCATAGGCATCGCAATCTACCTGTCAGAACTGGCTCCCGCATGGATACGTGAGCCTCTCTCGTTCCTGATCGAGCTCTTGGCCGCGGTTCCCAGCGTCATCTACGGCCTTTGGGCGATCTACACTCTGAGACCCATCCTGACAGGCACCGTCGAACCGGCCCTCATGGATGTCCTAGGCTGGACGCCGCTCTTCGAGGGCGCGTCTTTCGGGATCGACAAGCTCGCTGCGGGCATCATACTCGCTGTCATGATTATCCCGACCGTCGCCTCGGTGTCCAAGGAGAGCATGATGGCGGTGCCGGACTCGCAGAGGGAGGCGGCTCTCAGCCTCGGTGCCACCAAGTACGAATCTACACGGATGGCAGTCCTCAGCTACGCCCGGTCGGGCATATTCGGGGCCGCGATACTCGGGCTCGGGAGGGCCGTGGGCGAGACAATGGCGGTCACGATGACTATCGGGAATGCGAACCTGATCTCGTGGTCCTTGCTTGACCCTGGTCAGACCATGGCCAGCGTCATCGCGAACAACTGGGGCGAGGCTGACGGGCTCATGCTCTCCGCCCTGGTGGAGATAGGCGTCGTGCTGTTCATTGTCGCGCTTGTGATAAACGTCTTCGCACGCCTGATGCTGGGGCGATTGATGAAGGCAGTTCCTATGACCGGAGGGGGACTGTGAAGAGCCATAATGCCCGGAAGTGGAGGAACAGAATCGCTTCCCTGCTCGCTCTCGGGTGTGTCCTAGTGGCCCTTGTCCCCCTCGTCTCGATCCTCATCGAGGTCGTCAGCCGTGGAGCGCCTGCCATCGACTGGGCATTCTTGACCGAGCGGACCAAGAGTGCGGGGACCCCAGACTCCGGCATCGGTAACGCGATACTTGGGTCCATCCTGCTCGTCGGCTGGGGAAGCCTCATAGGGCTGCCCCTCGGCATACTGACCGGAGTGTATGTGTCCGAATACGGTGACAACTCGTTCGGAAGGACCGCACGGTTCTTCAACGACGTGCTCGCGAACTTTCCATCCATCGTCATCGGGCTCTTCGCGTACTCCCTGATCGTGACGGTGGTGGGGTTCTCGCTGATCTCAGGGGCGTTCGCTCTAGGGATTATCATGATACCGATAGTGGCGAACACCACTGAGGAGGCGCTCAGGATGGTCCCGAACTCGCTGAGGGAGGCTTCTCTCGCGCTGGGCGTGCCGAGATGGAAGACCGTTCTCAAGGTCATCATATCCAACGGCAGGTCAGGCCTGGTGACAGGCGCACTCCTAGCGATTGCTAGGGTCGCGGGGGAGACCGCGCCCTTGATACTCACATCGTTCGGGAACAGCTTCTGGGAGACCGGGCTCACCGAGCCCGTGGCGGCGCTGCCCCTGGTTATATTCAGGAACGCCATGTCACCGTACGCGGACCTGCAGGAGCAGGCCTGGGGGGCCGCACTGATCCTCATCACGATGGTCCTTTCCCTGAATGTGATCGTGAGACTGATCACGAGGAAGAGGTTCAAAGTAGCCAAGGCGGTGAAGAAGACATGGAAGGAAAGATTGTCACTGAGCGGTTGAACGCGTTCTTCGGGGAAGTCCACGCGGTCAAGAACGTCAACATGGCCATCCCGGCGAACGCCATCACAGCGATCATAGGTCCGTCCGGATGTGGCAAGTCCACGCTGATAAGGTGCGTGAACAGGATGCACGAGGTCGTCCGAGGCGCAAAGGCGACGGGGAAGGTGTACCTCGACGGCGAGGACATCTATGACCCTGAAACGGACCCGGTGGAGGTCAGGCGGAAGGTCGGCATGGTGTTCCAGAAACCCAACCCGTTCCCGACCATGACCATATACGACAACGCTGTAGCTGGCCTGAGGTTGAACGGCGAGAAGGACTGGAGCAAGCTTGACGGCGCTGCCGAGGACAGCCTGAGGCTGGCGGCCCTCTGGGACGAAGTGAAGGACAACCTGGGCGCCTCGGGCGTGAGCATATCCGGAGGGCAGCAGCAGAGGCTCTGCATCGCGAGGGCTTTGGCCGTGCAGCCAGAAGTGTTGCTGCTGGACGAGCCGTGTTCCGCCCTGGACCCTATCGCGACCGCCAAGATCGAGGACCTCCTGTTCGACCTGAAGGACCGTTACACGATTGCGATCGTCACTCACAACATGCAGCAGGCCGCGAGGATCGCGGACTTCACAGCATTCATGTATCTGGGCGAGCTCATTGAGTTCGGGGAGACCAAGAGACTGTTCGAGAACCCGGAAGAGGAGCTCACGGAGAAATACATCACAGGGAGGTTTGGTTGAGATGAGTCCGAGAAAGGCATACATGACCGAGCTCGCAGAACTCGACGAGCTCGTGTCTCTCATGGCGAACAAGACGAGCGAGGCCATCGAGCTGGCCGTCAGGTCGTTCGAGAGGCTCGACATGCAGTTCGTGGACAAGGTCGAGAGGCTGGACAAGGAACTCTACGACCTGAACATCGACATCGAGAAGAGGTGCCTAGAGATCATCGCGCTGCAGTCGCCAGTGGCCAAGGACCTCAGGGCCATAGGGACATACCTGAAGGTCATCACCGACTTCGATCGGATAGGGAGGTATGCGAAGGACATCGCGGAGGTCACGGCTCACTCCGTGGAGAGGTCTCACTTCAAACCCCTCGTGAGCATACCGCACATGGCCAACATGGCAGAGGAGATGGTCGACCTGTCGGTGAAGGCCTTCCTCGAGAGGGACATCGCGCCGACGAAGCAGGTCTTCGAGCTGGAGGACAAGGTGGATTCGCTGTACGACGAGATCTTCAGGGAGGTCATCACATACATGATGGAGGACTCGAAGAAGATCGGAGCCGGCATGAACTACACGCTCGTCGCCAGGTACCTCGAGAGGATAGGGGACCACGCGTGCAACATCTCCGAGCGAGTGATATACATGGTCACCGGCGAGAGGGTCGTCAAAGAATAGACCACCCGCACAGATATCAACCCACTACGGGGTGGCCCGGACATTAATTCGCATCATTCACACAGTGAAGTGCGAGGGCCCGGACATTGACCCGGAATCTACCAGTGTTCAAAGGTCCGAGCTTGAAGATCCAAAGCGGGATTCTTTGACGGTAAGAAATGACCTGGGCGGCATCACCTCTTGACCTTTGCATATTCCGAGTGTTCCTTGAGATATCGCCTGAAGAACCACTGGATGAAAGTGCTGTCGTTCTCCTTCACTTGTGACCGCTCAAGTGCGCTGTAATAGCCCCGACGGCCTTCGTACGGAATGTTCAGAGGAGGAAAACCGTGTCGATGTAGCACGAAGTTCATCAGGAGGCGACTCATCCTGCCATTCCCATCGGCAAACGGGTGTATCGAGACGAATCTCAGATGGGCTCCAGCAGCCAGCTCGACCGGGTGCATGGAACGTTTGTTCCGATCATACCACCGGAAGAACTCTCTGAGCAACGGCTGGACTTCCACGGGGCTAGGTGGTATGAACCGGCTCCCAGAGATTGCCACCTGGTGGGTCCTCACTCTCCCCGCGATGTCGGACTTGGTCTCCTCGAACAGCCTCTTATGCCACATCAAGATAGCCCGCATTGACAGGTCCTTCTCGTATCGTAGCGCTTCCTGGAAGACTCTGTCATGGGCCTCGGCCTCCTTGATGTCCCCGACCGGCTTCCGGCTTGGGCTGAGCCCGTTCTCCAACAAGTCCGCCGTCTCGCGATATGTCAGCGTCGATCCTTCGATACGGTTCGTGTCATAGGTGAACTTGACTGAGAATTGACGGTCCCGCTTCTGCAGGGCGCTGGGAGGAAGTGTGCGATTCTCCTTCTGGTAATTCGAACGAACCTGGTCCAGAAGAGGATACCATCGCCCTCTGTATATCTCCGTGAGGAAATTCCTCTTCGCTGTCTCAACGTTTGATGGCAACTTGGTTCCGAGGTATTTCTCACGGGCCTGAACGCCCGTAGGAGTCCTGATAGTGTGTTGGAGATAGAAATAATCTCGACCATCGACCGTCTTCTTCTTGACGACAACCACGATGTTTCATACCCTTACATATGCATATAGTCTTCGATTGCAGTCAATATGTAAGGGTAGAAGAAACACTCTCAAGCTCACAACTTGAAGC
>JAABQR010000153.1 GCA_011391345.1 Methanobacteriota archaeon
TCCCTGCTCCACGACTCGATCAGCTCCTTCTCGGCGTCCTTGAGCACATCCGCCTTGGCCATCAGGAGGAGCATAGGGACCGGGAGCCTGAAGTGGACCGTGGCAGCGAGCATGAGGGACGAGACGTAACCGTTCGGCGTCCTGGCCACGGAAGGGTCGAACAGGAACGCCAGCGCGGAATCCTCAACGCCCAGCTCCTCGACGATCACCTTGCTGCTCTGCCTGAACGTGAACAGCTCGAGCTGTCCCGGGGTGTCGATGAGGACGTAGTCCGTGTTGAAGCCCGCGATGACCTCCGAGATCTCCTTGATGTTAAGGGCCATCATGTCCGCCGCGGCTATCTGCGCGCCGTTGGGACCGAGCCCGTACTCCTTCATGACATCGGCGAGGTCGACCCAGTCGCGCACGTCCACGTCGGGGTTGTACATCAGCGCCTCGACGCCCGGGTCCAGGTTGACCGTGATGGCGTCGTAGCCCTGTCTCTGCATCCACTGCTGGAAAGCGTATGTTAGAGTGCTCTTCCCGCAGCCCGCGGTCCCCACAAAATAGACGTTCATGGCTGCCATCGAATAGCTCCTGGCGGTATCAAGGGTTTTGGCGGGCCTGAAGGGATTCGAACCCTTGGCCAATCGGTATCCCCTGCGATTCCTGAGAATCGAAGTAAGAGCCGATTGCTCTACCTAGCTGAGCTACAGGCCCACGAAGGCGCAGTATAAACTCGCTCTTTATATAACTATCGAAGCACCCAGCCGGTTGCGACTTGCCTGGCTGTCCCTGCGCAACTTGCCTGGACCCTGAACTTCGGCACCGCATTTTGACATATTTGATGAATTACAATGAGCAGATTATTTATTCTGACCTCGGGCATTGTCGAGGTCCTCGATGACCCCGTCGACCTCCGTCGGCAGACGGGTCTGGAAGGGAGTGTGGACTCCCTGGCTTCGACCCAGCTCAGACGGACCCGTACACCAGAAGATTTATTGGCGGACGGGGCGTTGGCCGCGAAGGATGCACGGAGCCTCCGTCATGGTACTGAGCAGCGGCAGCTGCGGCAACTCGATCGTGTTCTCGAGCGATGGAGCCTCAGTCATGATAGACGCGGGGTTGTCATGCAGGGAACTCGAACGGAGGATGTCGATGTTCGGGCTCGACCCGTCCGATATGGACGCGCTCCTGCTCACGCACGAGCATACCGACCACACCCGAGGGGCCAAGAGGTTCTGCTCCACGTATGATGTGCCGGTCTACGGCACTGACGGCACCCTGTCCCTCACGCCCCTCGAGGGCGTCGAGCTGAGGCCGATATCCAACAGGCACGCGTTCGAGGTGGGCCCGTTCAAGGTCTCCCCGTTCCCCATAAAGCACCTCGCCGCCGAGCCGGTCGCGTACTCCATCTCCGACGACGGCTTCAAGCTGTCAGTGGCGTCCGACCTGGGTTGCGCGACCCCCAAGGTCCTCGAGGCGCTCCAATCGTCCCAGGTGCTCATGATCGAGGCGAACTACGACGACGAGATGCTCATGAAAGGCACATATCCCGACTTCCTGAAGAGGACGATCAGAGGGGACCATGGGCACCTGTCGAACGATGATGCCGCAATGGTCTGCTCGCACGTGATCTCCGACGTCACGAAGACCGTCGTCCTCCTGCACCTGAGCAGGGAGAACAACACCCCGGAGAAGGCCGCCCAGACCGTATCCGATGGCATACGCAAGAACGGAAGGGATGTGAGGCTCGAGGTCACCGAGCACGGAGGCTCGAAGGGACCGATCGGCCTACGATGAGCCTATGATCTTGATCTTGCCATGGGACAGGAGGGTGTCGGCGACGCTCTTCGGTATGGAGACCACATCCTCCTTCCTGAGCTTGTAGTCCCTGTCCACACCCGCGAACGTGGGCACGTCCTCGAGGACGCGCGCCATCACGAGCCCGTCACTGTCATTCTCAGGAGGAGCCTCTTCGGCCTTGGCCTTGACCTTCGGTTCCTCCTTCCTCATCGTGGGGACCTCGACCATCTCCTCCTGCCTGGTCGTCCTCGGCCCCAGTATCTCGAAGTCGGCGTTCGAGTCCTTGTGAGCGGCCAGAACCGATGTCAGGCTCGAGAAGAGGACGAGTTCATCGGGCGTCAGGTTCGCCGTGTCGGGGTTGTCGCCCGAGACCTTCCTGAGGGCGATGAGAGATATCTTCCTCGTGCGCAGCTCGTACACGCGCTTCGCCTTGTCGATCGCCTTCTTCAGCTGGTCGTTGAGCATCATGCTCGCGTGCGAGCTCGGGTTCATCCCTATCTCCCGCTCGCTCTCCTTCCTGATGCTCTTGATGTACGCGGATATCCGGTCATAGAGGGCGGGATCGACCTTCGTCAGCTGGGGAGACCTGTTCTCCTGCCTGAAAAGGGTCATGATGTCCTCGTAGTTCATGTCCCCCCGCTGCTCGGCCATGTTCGAAGCATACGCCACGGTGATATATCATGATTGCGAGCAGGACCCATCGTGAGGGCAACTAGTTATACCGACCCCGGGAATCACAGCCCAGGGTAGGATGGAGCGGAGGGATTTCATCGAGCCCAGCGGCGAAGGCTGCAAGATATGGATAGACGCATCGCCGGGCGCCCCAAGGAGCGAGGTCGCGGGTGTCAACCAGTGGCGTGTGGCGCTGCAGGTCAGGATAGGCGCGCAGCCGAAGGATGGGGCCGCGAACGAGGAGCTGGTCAGGTTCCTGGCCGAGAAGCTGGGCATCCCAAGAAGGAGGGTCGTCCTCGTCAAAGGAGAACGGTCCTCGACGAAGATCCTGGAAGTGTCACTGGGCGTCGACGAGGTCCGGAAGAGGCTGGGGGTGTGACATCATCATAACCCCGGGTGAACGCCTCGACATGATACTCGAGGTCGTGGACGAGCTCGAGCACATGAGCGACGGGGCGCCCATAGTGGTCGAGGGACTGAAGGACGTCGAGGCGCTCAAGAGGATGGGCATCAAGAGGAACGTGGTCTCGCTAGGGAAGGGGCTGACCGTGTTCGCCTTCTGCGAGAAACTGGCACTCGGGTCTGGTTCCGCAGTCATCCTGACGGACTGGGACCGGAAGGGGGGCAAGCTCGCGAGGATGCTCAAGGACGCCCTCGAAGCGAACGGCGTCAAGGCGAACCTGGACCTCAGGGCGAGGCTGGTTATCCTGGCCAAGAAGGACATCAAGGACATCGAGAGCCTGCCGAAGTACGTCCGGAGACTCGGAGAGATGGCCAACAGGCCATGACCCGGACGAGAACCGCTGTTGTGGGACGAAAAAGGATTTACGATAGCATCCCGATGAAAAGCCTATGGGGCTCTCCAAGTGTTCCCTTGAGATGCTTCAGGAGATGGGACTGAAGTCGGTCGAAGACCTCTTCACGGACATTCCGAAAGAGGTCAGGACCAACGGCCTGAGGCTCCCTGACGGCATGTCTGAGCTCGAACTGAGGCGCGAACTCGGGTCCATGCTCGCGGCCAACAGAACCGCGGACTCGCACCCATCCTTCCTTGGCGCGGGGATATACAACCACTTCATACCCGCAGCGGTCAGGACCATCATGGGCCGTTCGGAGTTCATCACATCATACACGCCCTATCAGCCCGAGATCAGCCAGGGCATGCTCCAGGCGCTCTTCGAGTACCAGTCGTACATGGCCGAGCTGACGGCCATGGACGTGGTCAACTCCAGCATGTACGACGCGTCGACGGCGTTGGGAGAGGCCGCGCTCATGAGCAACCGCATCAACGGCGCGAAGAAGTTCCTGGTCAGCAGAGCTGTGAGCCCGGAGAGACGAGATGTCGCGCGTCTGTACGCCAAGGGCGCGGGGATAGAGCTCGTCGAGGTCGGGTACGACAGGCCGACTGGCACAGTGGACCTGGAAGACCTCAGGTCCAAATTGTCCCCGGAAGTCTCCGGCTTCTACTTCGAGACACCGAACTTCCTCGGGCCGATAGAGCCACACTGGAAGGATATCAGGGAGATACTGGGCCAGAAGACGATGGTCGTCGGGACGAACCCGATGGCCCTCGCGCTCCTGAGACCCCCCGGGGACATGGGAGCGGACATCGTCATCGGGGAGGCGCAGGTCTTCGGCGCCCCCATGAGCCTGGGAGGGCCCACGGTCGGCGTGCTCGGCTGCAAGTCCGAGCATGTGCGGAAGATGCCTGGCAGGATCATCGGCATGACGGCGGACCTGGATGGCAGGACCGCGTTCTGCATGACGCTCCAGACAAGGGAGCAGCACATACGAAGGAGCAAGGCGACATCCAACATCTGCTCGAACGAGGCTCTGCTGGCGCTCGGGGCGGCCGCCTACCTCGCCGTCGTGGGACGGACGGGCCTGCAGGAGATCGCCGCGAAGAACGTCGGGAACATGAAGGCGCTCTCGGCGCGGATCACCAAGATATCCGGCTTCAGGGCGCCACACTTCTCAGCCGCGCATTTCAACGAGTTCGTGGTCACATCGGACGAGAAGGCGTCCGAAGTCGACAGAGCCCTGCTCTCGAAGGGGATACAGGGAGGCCATGTCCTCACGAAGCACTTCCCAGAGCTGGGGAACGCCGCGCTCTATGCGACGACGGAGATGCACACGAAGGAGGACCATGACAGACTGATCGAGGCCCTGGAGGGGATCAGATGAAGTACCACCAGGCGGTCCACGATGTCCCGGTCCTGTTCGAAGCCTGCGAGAAACCACAGCCAGGCACGATGTTCGACGCGACCGTCGGGGGCGCGATCCCGAAGGAGCTGGTGAGGGAGGACCTGAGGATACCGGACCTCCCGGAGAGGGACGTTGTCAAGCACTTCGTCAACCTGTCACAGATGAATTTCGGGGTGGACAACGGCCTCTACCCTCTGGGCTCGTGCACGATGAAGTACAACCCGAAGCTGTGCGACGAGGTCGTCTCATGGCCATCGATAGCGAACATACACCCGCTCCAGGACCCATCGACGATCCAGGGCGCGCTGAGACTGATGTACGAGCTCGAGCGGATGCTGTGCGAGATCGGCGGGGTGGACGCGGTGACGCTCCAGCCGGCGGCCGGGGCGCACGGCGAGTATACGGGCGTGCACATCGTGCGCGCGTACCACGAGTCGCGCGGGGAGACCAGGAACGAGGTCATCCTCCCCGATACTGCTCACGGCACCAACCCGGCGAGCGCAGCGATGGTCGGGTACGACGTCCTCGAGATACCATCGAAGGAAGGGTGCGTGGACATCGAGGCGCTCAAAGCTGCGATATCCAAGGACACTGCGGCGTTCATGCTCACGAACCCGAACACGCTCGGCCTGTTCGAGAAGGACGTCAGGGAGATCGCAGGAGTGCTCCACGACGCGGGCGCGCTCCTGTACTACGACGGGGCGAACCTCAACGCGATCATGGGCAAGACCTCGCCTGGCAAGATGGATTTCGACATAGTGCACTTCAACCTCCACAAGACTTTCGCCACGCCACACGGCGGCGGCGGACCCGGAGCGGGCCCTGTGGGCGTGAACCGACGGCTGGAGGAGTTCCTGCCCGTCCCCAGGATAATCAAGGAAGGCGACAGGTTCGCGCTCGATTACGACAGGCCGAAGAGCATCGGGAAGGTCCGGGCGCATTTCGGCAACTTCGGCGTCCTCGCCCGGGCATACACATACATCAAGATGCAGGGCGGGAACGGACTCACGGCCGCCTCCGAGAACGCCGTGCTCAACTCGAACTACCTGAGGCACCACCTCAGCAAGGACCTCGAGCTGCCCTACGGTCAGCTGAGGAAGCACGAGTTCGTCCTCAGCGGCAGACCTCTGAAGGCCAAAGGGCTCAGGACCCTCGACTTCGCGAAGCGCCTCCTGGACTACGGGTTCCACGCGCCGACCATATACTTCCCCCTGATAGTGGAGGAGGCGATCATGATAGAGCCGACGGAGACCGAATCGAGGGACACGCTCGACACATTCGTGGAGGTCTGCAGGAAGATCCTGGCGGAGGACCCTGAGCTGCTCAAGTCGGCGCCGCACAACACAGCTGTGAGACGGTTGGACGAGGCGAGGGCCGCGCGGGAAATGATATTCAGCTGGAGGGCTTACGAGAAGAAGGCGGCCAAGGATCAGGCGGGGAGTGTCTAATCGCGCTTGAACCTAGCACATATGAGCGTGCGCGTGCCCGTGATGCCCTGGATGGTCCTGATCTTGCCCAGTACGATGTCGCACATGCGGTCGTAGTCGGTCGTCTCTAGCCTCACAATCATATCATACTGGCCGAAGAGCTGGTGGACCTCGCCGACCTCGGGGACCTTGCGCATCTGC
>JAABQR010000167.1 GCA_011391345.1 Methanobacteriota archaeon
CAGGAACTCGGTGAACTTCAGGTCGTTGGATATCCCGATCACGCTGACCTTGGCGTTCTTCAGGTCGTCGTTGATCCTGCAGAGATGGTAAAGGACATCGTCCCCGCTCTTGGAGACCAGTTTGTCGATCTCGTCCAGGGCGATGACTATGACCCTTCGCTCCTCGTCGATCTTCTCCCGGAGGATGTTGTAAACTCGCTCGGTGCTCCAGCCTGTGAATGGGATCCTCTGGTCGAAATCCTCGATGAACATGTTGCCTATGTTCTGGAGCACGCCGTACTGCGTGTCTACGATCTCGCAGTTCATGTAGAGGAAATTGACGTTTCGCACATCTGAGCGCGCGCGCTCGATCTCCTTGCCGATGTATTTGATGGTGGCGGTCTTGCCCGTGCCTGTCTTCCCGAACAGGAGCACGTTCGAAGGGCGTTGGCCCTCGAGCGCGGAAACCAGCACCGATGCGAGCTGGTTGATCTGCTCCTCCCGGTGGGGCAATACGTCAGGTATGTACGACGGCCTGAGCACATCCCTGTCACCCTTGAAGACCGACCTCGTTCTGATATACTGTTGGAAGATGGTATCCTGCATCTAGCACTCCCCGCAAGGCGAAAAGGCCTTCCCCTCCCCCGGCGCTTCCTGTGGAAGCCGCTCTCGGAATCCACTTGAAACGGTGGGAATTGGGGAATGACCGGCACCGTACTTAAGCATTAATATTATCCCAGAAGTCCATTTTTTGCGCAGGCCGGGAATTTTCGGGTTTCGCATGAGCCAGCAATATCCGCTTCTTGGCGGTCTGATTCGGTCATGTTCACTCCGCAGATGCGTGCATCGCGCATGGGGCCCCCCTTCATTTCCTGTGGAATCCGTTGTCGACCGAGGGCAATCATCCGCGGGGGGTATATTTCCATCGGAATCCTCGCATATCCGACCCCGGCTTCTTGTCGAAACTCGTCTACGGAACCCATAATTGCCTACGAACGCCTTACATCGAGATGGATCAGATGAGAGCAATAGTGATTTCACGGGTGACGGATATCGAGGAAATCGTATCCTTGCTTGACACTTTACACATCAAAGTAGTCAAGGAGTACGTGCAGAAGAAAGCCCCTCACCCCACGAGCTATTTCGGTCCGGGTAAGATCGAAGAGATATCAGAAGAAGTGAAGAGCATCGATCCGGACATGATTGTTGTGAACGACGAGCTCAGGCCGTCTCAACACCACTTCCTCGAGATGAAGTTCCAGAAGGAATGTGTGGATAGGCCTGGAGTCATCCTGAAGATCTTCTCGGAGCATGCATACACGCCCGAGGCCATCGCACAGGTGCAACTGGCCAGATTGAGATATGAACAGCCGTTCCTCAGGGAATGGGTCCACAAGGCGAAGAGTGGCGAGCGACCGGGCTTCCTTGCTGGCGGTGCATACGCCACGGATGTATACTACGAACATGCGAAGACACACATGAAGAAGATAGAATCGAGACTTGAGGAACTGTCAAGGAATAGAGAAGTCAAGAGGATCAGGAGACATGAAGAAGGTTTCACGTTGGTCTCTCTCGCAGGTTACACGAACGCAGGGAAATCTGCCATGATGAATGCCCTCTGTTCATCCGAGGTGGAAGTAAGCTCTCAACTATTCTCATCTCTCTCTACAACTACAAGACGAATGAAAGGAGTGAAAGGAAAGGTGCTGGCAATCGATACTGTGGGATTCATCAAAGACCTCCCTCCAGATTTCATCGATGCTTTCAAGTCGACTATGGAAGAAGTATTCTTTGCAGACCTCATCCTTCTCACCTACGATGCGAGTGAGGACGATGATTCGATAAGGAGGAAGCTCTGGACCTCTCTCGACATCCTGCTTCCGCATGTCGGAGATGGACACATCCTCGTTGTCGGGACGAAGGTGGATAAGATAACCCAAAAGAGATCCACACAGGTGGAACAGATGGTCCGGACCTTGGTGAGTCCAAGAGAGGTCGTGATGACATCATCTGTATCTGGATATGGATTGGATTTGATTAGAGAGAGAGTCTCAGAGGTCCAAGGACACACCCAAGGGTTTGAGATCACTCTTCCTTTGACTGATGCCAGTTACAGTCTCATGTCTAAATTGCACAACGTTGCTGAAGTGTCCCATCGTATCGAGGATGGTCAGATGCGAGCAGATGTATGGTGCAATCCTGTAGACGCGGACAAGGTCAGGAATTGGCTTTTGGCCGCCGGAGCGAAGATCCTGAAGGACGCTGCCCGAGGGGGCAGAGACGCTCCTGAGCGTCCATCGGAAACGTAGGGGCCCCTCTCGGCCTCAGAGCCCGAAATCCTTCTTCTTCTGCAGTACGTCGTCCTCGAACCTCTGCGGCAAGGACCACGCCAGATACTCGATATCGTCCATGTTCCTTACGAACTTGGCCTTGCTCGGAGTCTTGGTCAGCTCGCTGAGTTTCTTCGTCTTCTTGAGGAAGTCATACAGCCACCATATCCCCACGACGAGACCGAGGGGGCCAATCACCAGCATCCAATATGTCCACGAACCGATCGGCTCCGTCAGGTCCTTCAGGGGTGCGAGGTAGGATGGAAGGCCCTCCTCGAGGAACACTCCTACTATCCCAATGATAGCCACGATACTGAAGAGCACCACGAACATGCCGCTTAGCTCCAATCTGTACTCTGTCAGGAATCCCTTCGGCAACCGATTCACCCTTGCAACCGATAACCCGAACTCCTCTTAAAATGATTCTCCAACGGGGCTGCATGCAGCCGTTCGGAATATCTACCCGGAATCGGCTGGCAGCCGTCATGCGCATTATCGACGAACGGCTGGGTGCGGTCCTCGTCATAGGCCTGCTGTCCTCGATGGTCCTGCTCGCGTCCTCATCGCTCCCGCCCTCGATGACGGTATCAGAACTGTGGGGACTGGGCGACGATTCGTCCCTCACGGTCTCCGGACTCCTGGCATCTCTCTGGACCTACGAGTCCGGGTCCGAAGTGATTGTGATCTCGGACGAATCGGGCGAACCGACGGTCAAGGTCGTCTGCGCCGTGGGCCCGGGACCCCCTCCCAGCGACACGGTGTCCATCGGGGATCTACTGAAGGTGTCGGGTGAATGTGTGTTCGATGGTGGCGTCCCTGTAGTGTATTGCGAGTACGGCGACGTGCATATCGTCCGTCAGTCCGAGCAGGTACTGACCCTCGACCTGCTCAGCGCCGCCTGGAGCCTGTTCGAGGGGGACAGGATCTCTCTGGAGGGCGTGTGTGAGCCAGACGCCTCCGGCGTCCTCAGGCTACGCGACATGGATGGCGGATGCAGCATCATGATGTTGCTGGACGAAGGCGTGGACCCCTTGGAGGGGCATGTGCTCGCGGACTGCGTGCTCGTGCTCGACCGAGCTACCATGACCCTCGTGCTCGAGGTCCGCGCCCTCTCACCGGTCGACTGACAACAAGCTTTTCAGGGCAGGCCGCATTGGACTTGCCCGTGCCCGCCACGATGCTCGCGTTCGATGACACCGACTCGCCGGACGGCATGTGCACCACATACCTGACCACACTGGTGCTCGAGGAGCTCTCCGATTTGGACCTGCTAGGGTGGCCCAGGCTCGTCCGCCTTAACCCCAACGTGCCCTGGAAGACGCGCGGCAACGCAGCGGTGTGTCTGCCATTGGGCCATGGCGAGGGACGCGGGAGACTATGCGGCCGACTCGAGCGTGGAGACATCAGATGGTTCAAGTCCGGCCGTCCTGTCGACCCCGTGGAGCTGCTCGACAGGGCCTCTGCGGTGGTGGAGAGACATGCGCGGTTCGAGTGCCATACGACCAATCCCGGCGTCGTCTCAGGCATCGTTCGCCCGTCGCCGGCCATGTACTGGCGGGCGGTCCGCGAGGTCGTCCCTCTGGAGGATGTGGAATCCGAGTTGGCAGCTCGCGGGATCCATTGGCGGAAGTTCAAGGGCGGACGGGGGGTCATAGGGGCATCCGCAGCCATGGCCTGGAGGCCCAGGGACAGGACATGGGAAGTAATCGCTTACAGGTCCCTCGATAAGGTCGGCACGCCCAGGGACATCGACCTGGAGAGCGTCATCGAAATGGACCAGGGGACTCGCTGGACCTTCAACAACTACGACCCGGAGAACGGCCACATGGCCATCGCTCCCGGCTCGCCGTGCCCAGTCTTGTTCGGTATCAGAGGCGATTCGCCTCGCGAACTGATGTCCGCGAAGGATATGATCCGTGGGGAACCGCCGCACAAGTGGCTCATGTACATGTCGAACCAGGGGACCGAGGACCACATGGTTCGTCGCAGGGTGCGCGACCTCAGGCCAGGCGATTCTGCGAAGGTCAGCGGAACGGTGTCCGCCCCTCCTACGACGATACCTGGCGGCCATGTAATAGTGCGACTCAGGGATGGTGACGAGATAGATGCTGCATTCTACGAACAATCCCGTAGTATGAGGGACGTCGCCCGCGCGCTTCTTCCGGGGGATGAGGTTGTCGCATACGGATCCGTCAGGTCCTCCCCGAGATCATTGAACGTCGAGAAGCTGCAAGTGGTGAGTCTATCGTCGCACGCGCGCAAGACCGCCAATCCCGAATGCGCCCCATGCAGGAAGCGTATGGGTTCCATGGGCTCCGGTCAGGGTTATAGGTGCAAGATCTGCGGGGCACGCGCGCCCGCGTCCGCCGCGGTCCTCGAGCCAGTAATCCGTTCGGTGTCATCGGGATGGTACGAGCCTCCCGTTTCATCCAGGCGCCACCTCCACAAGCCATTACGGCGATTGTCGAGGGGTAACATCAACAAATTATAAATATGCTCAAGGGAATCATCGCGACAGAGTCCAGCATCTCGGTCGACGGGGTGCTATGGGTGTGATTTGTGATGGGTCAACCTGTGATCGTGAGCGCCACAAGGACGGCTGTTGGCAAGTTCGGTGGCGGTCTCAAGGACATGCCTGCGACCAAGATCGGTGCGGTCGTCGTGAATGAGGCGGTCAGGAGGGCCGGCATCCTGCCAGGGGATGTCGAGGAATGCATAATGGGGAACGTGCTCCCTGCAGGGCTCGGCCAGAACCCCGCGAGGCAGGCTGCGCTGTGGGGCGGGCTGCCCGATACGGTGTCCGCGCTCACGATAAACAAGGTCTGCGGCTCGGGCATGAAGTCCGTCATGTTGGCCTCGGACGCGATACTCGCAGGCAAGGAAAAGGTCGTCGTCGCCGGGGGCATGGAGAACATGTCAAGCGCCCCATATCTCCTTGAGAAGGCGAGGTTCGGGTACAAGATGTTCGACTCCCAGATGGTGGATTCCATGGTCAGGGACGGCCTCTGGGATGTCTTCAACAACTTCCACATGGGCAACACGGGTGAGATCGTCGCTCAGAGGCACAATGTGACGAGGAAGGATGCGGATGCGTTCTCGTTCAGGAGCCACCAGCGCGCCCTGGCCGCGATCAAGTCAGGGGCGTTCGACAAGGAGATCGTGCCGGTCGAGATGCCCTCCAAGAAGGGGCCGGTGAAGTTCGCGACAGACGAAGGCCCAAGGGAGGACACGAACCTCGAATCGCTGGCCAAGCTCAAGCCTGTGTTCAGGGATGATGGGATACTCACCGCAGGCAATTCATCTAGCATCAACGATGGGGCGTCTGCCCTCGTCGTGATGGACTCAGAGCTCGCACGCGAGAAGGGTATCAAGCCGCTAGTCAGGGTCGTGGACTATGTCACGACGGGGACGAAGCCCGAGCTGTTGATGGAGGCCCCCATAGATGCCGCGAAGAAGCTCATGGAGCGCAACTCGGTCAGAATCGGGGACATCGACCTGTTCGAGCACAACGAAGCCTTCTCCACGGCATCGATAGCCGTCCAGAGGGCGCTCAAGGTCCCGGACGACAAGTTCAATGTGAACGGGGGCGCGGTAGCTTTGGGCCACCCGATTGGTTGCAGCGGCGCGAGAATCCTCACGACTCTCATCCACGCCATGGATTCCCGGGACGCGAAGAGGGGTTTGGCCACTCTGTGCCTGGGCGGCGGGAACGCCGTCGCGATGCTCGTCGAGAAGTGAGCCCCGGAAGACACTTAGCTGGGCGCGCGCATACGCGACGCGCCGGAACAGGACTGATCAGATTGGACGCGACCGAGCTAATGGATGCCGTGGGATCTCAGCGGGACAAGTTGGTCGAGGACTTCTGTTCGTTGCTACGCGTGAAAGCCGTCGGCCCAGAAAGCGGAGGCGAGGGCGAGCACGACCGGGCGAGACACATCGTCGCGTTGGCGAGCCGGCTCGGCCTGACGGACATCGAGGTCCTCGAATCATCGGACCCGAACGTCCCATCGGGCAAGAGGCCGAACATCATCATACGGGTCAAGGGGAGGACTGCCAAGCGGCTCTGGGTCGTCTCCCACATGGATACTGTCCCCGAGGGCGACCTGTCCGCATGGACGACGCCGCCATACGAGCCGACCGTGAAGGACGGAAGGATATATGGCCGCGGGTCTGAGGACAACGGTCAGGAACTGATGGCATCGCTTTGTGGCCTCGCCACGCTCGTCAGGTCCGGCCTGGTACCGGAACTGGACATCGGACTGGTGATGGTGGCGGACGAGGAGCATGGCAATGTCCACGGCATCGATTTCCTGATGAGCAAGGGGCTGTTCAAGAAGGGTGATCTGGTCGTCGTGCCAGACCACGGATCGCTCGATGGCTCAGAACTGGAGGTCGTTGAGAAAGGCATCGCGTGGATAGATGTCGAGGTCACGGGCAAGCAGACCCACGCGAGCACACCGCACAAGGGTGTGAACGCACTCGAGGTCGCCGCTAAGTTCATGCTGGCCGCCGTTTCGAAGCTGAGGGCGAAGTATGCAATCCGCGACGACCTGTTCGACCCGCCGTACAGCACGTTCGAGCCGACCAGATGCGAATCCAACGGCCCGAACGTGAATACGGTGCCGGGTCGGCAGAGGTTCGCGTTCGATTTCAGGGTCCTCCCGGACCACTCGCTGGACGAGGTCATGGCGGACCTGAGGGCGGTCGCCGATGAGACCGCTAGAGCTGCGGACGCCCAGATCACGATGTCGTTCCTTCAGAGGGCCGATGCCGCTCCGAGGACGCCCCTCGACTCGGATGTCGTCCGGAGGCTGTCGGAGGCGATCTCGCTCACGAGGGACGTCGTCGCCAAGCCAACAGGCATCGGCGGCGGGACATGCGCTGCGCCTTTCAGGCGCGCGGGCATCGACGCGGTCGTCTGGGCGAGTGTCGCGAGCGTCGCGCACGATGTCAACGAATACTGCATAATCGACAATCTGGTGGGCGACACGAAGGTCTACGCCCTCCTGTTCGCGGGCGATGGCGTCAGGCGCGCTTAGAAATCCTGCGTGTTCCCGCTCCGCTTGTCCCCGAAGATGCGCGAAACCATCCAATCAGAGTCGAACTTCCCGAACTCGTCATACTCCTGACCGTAGCTGACATACGCGATGGGTCTGCCGACCGTCTTGGCGATCGAGAGCGCGGCGCCGCCCTTCGCATCGGCGTCTATCTTCGTCAGCACGACCGCGTCTATCCCCACCGTTTCGTGGAACCTACGGGCCTGCTCGACGGCATCCGAGCCAGCGAGCGAGTCCCCGACGAAGACCACGAGGTCCGGTTTCGCGACCCTCTTGATCTTCTTCATCTCGTCCATGAGGTTCGTGTTGGTCTGCATCCTGCCCGCTGTGTCTATCAGGACCACGCCCCTCTTCCTGGCCTTTGCGTGTTCGACTGCATCGTATGCGACAGCCGCCGGGTCGCCTCCAGCCTGATGCTTGATGATCTTGCATCCGAGCCTGTCGGCGTGTATCGTAAGCTGCTCGATCGCTCCTGCCCTGAATGTATCGGCTGCTGCGAGCACGACAGTGTATCCGTGTTTCTGCAGCCTGTCGGCGAGCTTGGCTATGACTGTAGTCTTGCCCGTGCCGTTTATTCCGACGAACATTATGACATATGTGGAATTCTTCGAATCGATCGCGTCCTTGAGGGAGAAAGTCTGCTCATCGAGGACTTGTTTCACCGCCGCCCTGAAGGCGAGCTGGATGGCCTCGTCTATCTTGAAGTTCTTGTCGATCCTCTTCCCTGCCAGGGACTCGCGGACCTTCCGCGTGAGCTCCTCCGCGACCGGCAGGGCCACATCCGCTTCGAGCAGCCCCATCTGCAGATCCTGAAGGACATCGTCGAGAACACTCTCCCTCAGGCGTCTCCCGGTCTCGCCAGCGACCTCAGAGATGTCCTCGATGGACCGGTTCTTGGCCGCACTCGATGCCGCTGAGAACTTCTCCCTGAGAGCTTTGAACATGTCGAGACCTCAGGCCATCTGGCCCGACTGAACCTGCTCGTACTGCTTCTGGACCTTCTCCGACAGCTCCTGGATGGCACCCTCGGTCTGCGCGGCCATCTCAGCCACCTTCTGGAACGCCTGGGCAAGTTCCTCTACCCTCGCGTCGAGGATCTTCTCCGCCTCCTCCGCGTTCCTCTGGATAGATACATCCGAGCCGACGCCTATGACCACTTCCTTCCTGTCCGTGGCCTTGGCGTATATGTACGAGTCCGCCCCGACCGGGATCATGAGCTCATCTCCGGACGCGCTCTTGGCGAGGCTCTTGACCGTCTCCCTCGCCTTGACGTGCTCCTCGATCGCGAGTTGGATGAGATCCTGCTGCTTGGACAGACCCTCGAGCTGCGCCTTGGCCGTCTCAAGCCTCATCATGTTCTCCCTCAGGGCGGATTCATCAGTCACTTCTTTGCCTCCAGCAGGTACTTGACCGCGTGGTCGGTGACCTCTTCGAGTTTGAGTGATTTCACACCCTCTATCTTCACGAACTTTCGCTTTGCCTTGTGTCTGCTTCCAATGAGCGCGAACGACTTCTCCAAGGCTGCCTTCTCGTCCAGCGATGCAACCTCTATCGTGAACGGCTGCCACTCGCGCGGAGATATTCGGTACTGTCCCTTGACTTCGAACGCTTTCATGCTGACCAGCAGGTGCCCTAGAGAATGAACCTCAGATAAAGCTTTTGCCTGGCCGGCGCCGGCACACTCACAACGTTCATTACCTGCCCTGGCACTGAATACGTCCGATGAACAGGACACTCGACTGCTACTACCCCGGAAAGGGGTTCCCGTCCGTGTCCACGACGGGGCGGTCGTGCTCGCTCCGCTGCAGGCACTGCTCGAGCAGATACCTCGAGGGCATGGTCTCCGCAACCGACCCCGATGAGCTGCTCTCGTTCGCGCATGCTCTGTCCAAGGCCGGTGGAGAGGGTTTCCTCCTAAGCGGCGGCTGCGATGATATGGGTCGAGTGCGCCTCGAGAGGTTCGTCCCCGCCATCAAGGAAATCAAGGCCACCACCGCGCTGAGGATCAATGCCCACATCGGCCTGACCCCGCGGGAAGGGCTGCGGGAGTTGGTGGGCTCCGGCATCGACGCGTTCTCCGTGGATGTATACGGGGATGATGCGACTGTCAAGGAGGTCCTAGGCATCGATGCCAAGGCGCAGGACTACATCTCTGTCGTCCAAGGTATCATGGATATCGGGGCGCCCATCGTCGCGCCGCACGTCTGCATAGGCGTGAGAGGTGGGGCGCTCGGGAGTGAGATGGTCGCTCTGAGGATGCTCGAGCCGATATCGCCGACGACGCTGGTCCTCATATCGTTCATGCCCACCAAGGGTACCGCGTACGAATCACGCCCTCCCCCGAGCGGGGAGGATGTCATATCGGTCATCAGGGGCGCAAGGTCCATCCTGCCTCGCACGCGTCTCCTGCTCGGCTGCATGCGCTCGAGGCGCGACCGGGCATGGGAGCCTGAAGCGGTCTTCGCTGGCCTGGATGGAATAGTCCTGCCCTCGGCCGAGACCGTCAGGGCGGCATCGGCCCTCGGCTACACGATCAGAAAGAAGGATGTCTGCTGCGCGCTCGGATGAGGGCCGCTCACTTGTAGATCGAGCCCTGGGAATACTTCCTCTCGATCGGGATGAGGTATGCGATCCAAGCGATGTTGGTGACGACGAACGCGAGGGAAAGAACGGACACGATGCCTGTGATGGTCTCAGAGGTGTCCTTGACGATGTCGACGGTCACGGACGCCCCAGGGGATGACAAGTCGTTGACGACCACATGCACGAGCGCATGGTCGAGAATCGGCACCGGGATCGTCAATGTGTCAACCAGCTCGTAATCGTCCCGGTTGAGCCTCATGAAGAACATGTCGCTTAAGTCGCCGTCGTATTGTTGGTACACGGAATCCGTGACCAGGTAGATCCCGAGTGTCTGAGTGGACGACACGCGCAGCTCCGACACCCTCTGGAGCGCGAGCGGGTCCCTGGACCAGAACGTGAAGTCCTCGGAGCTGGAAGTCGTTATGGTCCTCTGGGAGGCATCCTCAACGACTGCGAGGATCGGCTGCACCATCAGTATGACGGTCACGACGGCGCTGATCAATGCGAGCAACATCGATCTGGTTATCGAGTTCTTGGCCATCAGGTGCCTCGCGCTGGAACTCCGGGCGAACCTTATCTCCATCATCCTGAAGAAGGAGCATTCGACGCAGACCACGAGCAGGAGCAGGACCATGACTGCGATGAACTGGTCCAATGGCAGGTATAGGTTCGGCGTCACTGTAGCGTCCCCGATCACGAACACGAGGAAGAACGCGAGCGCGACCAACATGACGACCTGCACTATGTACAGGGTCGTCTTGATCCTGCGGATGCTCCCCAGCCGGACGGAGTCCTCCAGCACCTTCTTCGATAGAGGCATTGCGGTCAAAGATGCCCCGGACTGAATTAATAGTTTTCTCAATTGGAATCAAAGGTCGCCAGCTTTCGGCACAAGAGATAGACGGCAACGAATTCGGGCACATCGTTCCTGCCCTCGTCCAGCGAGAATGCCCCATCCCTCAGTTTCACATCTATGGGCTTCTCGCACATGACCGAGACCTCATCCGTCCCGAATGCGTCAGGCACAGCCGACACGAACGGGTCGAACTCGTCGAGGTCGTCTCTCTTCATGGGAACGACCTTGAACCCCGTCTTGCCATGAAGCGAGCTCGGCAGCCTGATGAGCCTCTTGATGTCCGAGGTCACGGGCTCGTCAGTCTCGCCCTTCATCCGGCCCTTGACACGCATATCCACGAGCCTCATGAACGCGTCCCCGTACCTCTTCTGCGAGAAGACCTCGAAGGTGTTGTCCGAGCGCATCCGGTCCACGCCCCTCTTCCCGTCAGTCCCTTTGAACAGATCGGAGTACATCCCCTCGACGGTCTTCTCACCAGTCTCCTTGTCCGGAGAAGTGAGCGCCTCGGAGATCCTCCCGACCGCCTCGGCCTCATCGAGCGCATCGAGCTCCGCGAGGAGGTCGTCTATCCCCCTCCGAATCCTGCTCCGCCATCCGCCGTCCTCCAGTCTGGGCATCGTCCTGCGATACTCCATGCCGACCCTGTCCTTGTACTTCCTGGCTTCGAAGGCGGTGGACGGAAACACCCAGTCGATGTCTAGGTCTGTTCCGGTGACATAGTCCACGATCTCCCGCCTCTCATGGCTCGAAAGCCTCATCACTCTCGGGTCGTTGATGTGCACATGGTAACCCCTTCCTCCTGAGAACGCCACCTTGAGGCCGTCCTCTTCGAAACCAAGGTCCCCGAGGAGGAATTCGTCGATGAGCCTGATGACCTCCTCCTTCACGCGCTCCAACATCTTCTCGTAAGACAGTCCCTTCGTGCCCTCAACATGGTCCGCGTCGAGGTCGAAGATGAGGTCCGCTCCGAGCCACTTCTTCTCGGCCATGGTGGGCGCATCTGGTTTCTCATAGTACGCGCACGAATAGTACGCGTGCGAAGGCACCTGCTCCACGAGATACTTCTTGAGTGACGCTCTCGTAGGGAACGAGAGGTGTCTCATCACGAAGCTCCTGTCGAAGAACATGAACCCGAACTCGCGCCTCGCGAACCGGTCAGGCATCGACAGGGAAACCTCCCGATAGTGCTTGGCGAACATGCTCATTACGAATCTCATAGATGCGTCGGACGGCATGCGCCAGTGTCATCCCAGTGACCAGTATATTAAGCTCTCACGTGCCCTTGAGCTGCATGTACTGCTCATCTCAATAACAATAAAGAACCCCGAGGACCATGACGCTGCCAGCCAAGGGAATCACGATGATCAAGACCTTCATCAAGGTTGAGCTGAGCAGCGAGGGCGAGTCGCCGAAGGAAGTCGTGGAGCGCATGAGGCAGATAGGCGCCACGCCACTAGTCGGCGACTTCGATTTCGAGATGGACCTCGGAGACGACGAGCGCTTGTTCGACAAGCTCGATGATGTCCATCATGCCCTCAGGGGCTCGAGTGTGAGGTACAGCGTTACGACCAGGACCGACATCGAGGACCCTGGCGACGGTAAGAGGAACCACGTGACGCCGATCGTCGACCAGAAGGCCACGGAACTCAAGAAGAAACTGTACAGGGCCAAGCTGGACAGATGGCGCGAGCTCGGACTCGACGTCGAGGAGCTCGAGCGTTTGCTCGACGAGGACATGGACCGGTTCAAGGAACTCAGCAAGGACTTCCTCAAGACGCATCTGGACAAGCTCTCGGTCGTGAAGGACAAGCGCCCTGAGAACCTGATTGACGGCGAGGTGTTGTCGCTCCTGGATGAGCAGGGCAAGGCGCTCCAGGACATCATGTCCCTGACAGGATACTCAGAGGATCAGGTCACGCTCTGTCTCGGGAGGCTCATCTCGGCCGGCAGTACCATGACGGAGAAGAAAGACCAGGTCGAGATCTACAAGCTCGTGCCTCCACCAGCGCCGCCCGTGAGGAAGCAGATCAAAGTGCTATCGGCGGAATCGGAGGACGAGGCGGAGCAGAGGATCATCAACACTCTGAGGCCGAACGGTTCGACCAGAGGCCAGCTCATAAGGGGCAGCAGGCTGCCGACGGAGCAGGCCACGAAGGCCATCGCATCCCTGTCCAAGAAGGGGCGGGTCAGGGTAGTGCGCAAGGGCAAAGAGGCTCTATTCTATCCCAGCTGACCATATCGCCTTGGATCGGGCCGCTCAGCCACGAAGGTTTATTAGAGAACCATCCGATTGAGCGCAGAGGCCAGGATAACGGATGCAGGCACTCACGTTGAAGGATGTCAGGTTCAGATATCCGGGAATGTCAGAGTGGGCGCTCGACATCCCGTCCCTGGAGATACGTCAGGGCGAGTTCGTGACGGTCCTGGGACCGAACGGAGCCGGCAAGACCACCCTCTCCCTCCTCGCGAACGGGCTCGTGCCCAAGTCCATCAAGGGCGAGTTCGAAGGCTCGGTGGAAGTGTTCGAGCATCCCGTCCCGAAATACACGGTCTCGCAGCTCTCGACCCTTGTCGGAATGGTGTTCCAGGAACCCGAGAGCCAGCTCTTCTGCATGAGTGCGGAGGAGGAGGTGGCGTTCGGGCCGGAGAATCTCGCGGTGCCACGGGACGAGATCTCCAGAAGGGTCGAATGGGCGCTCGACCTCGTCGGACTCAAAGGCCTCAACGACAGGTCACCCTTCACGTTATCGGGCGGCCAGAAACAGAGGCTCGCAATCGCGGCCGCGCTCTCGATGAAACCGTCGATGTTGGTCCTTGACGAACCCGCATATGCTCTGGACCCGATGGGTAGGATCGAACTCTACTCTATCCTGAGCGATTTGAAGGCGAAGCACGGGATGACGGTCATCGTCATGGAGCGCGACGCTGAGGACCTCGTCGAATACTCGGACAGGTTCGTGCTCATGGCAAACGGGCGCGTGACCGCGTCAGGTCCCCCGCGCGAGATGCTCATGGATCCTGGGGCGCTCAGGACTGCCGGCGTCTCCCCTCCTCAGATGGCAGAGGTCGCATCACTGATCAACCTCCGCAGGAAGGCGCCGCCGCTACGGTTCCTGACCGTCGATGAGGCCTTCGCCGAGATAACCATCAACACTCACCACCACTCCAAGGGGGAGAGTCATTGATCCCCCGCCCCGATGCGGACAGCGAAGACCGCGTGATATTCCTTCGCGATGCCAAGTTCACGTACGAGTCCGGCGTGGAGGCGCTCAAAGGCGTCACACTCGTAATCGACAAGGGCGAGTACCTCGCGGTCGTTGGTGGCAATGGCTCAGGGAAGACGACGCTTGCGAAGCACTTGAACGGCCTCCTGAGACCGACGGGGGGCCAGGTGCTGGTGATGGGTGTGCAAGCATCCACCAGGACCGTGGCCGAGCTCGCCCGAGTCGTCGGATACGCGTTCCAGAACCCGGACCACCAGTTGTTCTGCAGGACCGTCCACGACGAGGTGTCTTTCGGCCCTGCGAATATCGGCCTCGACGGACCGGAGGTCAAGAGACGCACCGACCGTGCGATTGCAATAATGAGCCTATCCGATATCAGGGACCGTCCTCCGTTGTCGCTCACACTCGGACTTCGTCGGAGAGTGTCCATCGCATCGGTCATCGCCATGGAGCCCCAGGTGCTGGTCCTGGACGAACCGACCACTGGGCTGGATGCTCGCGAGGCAGACGAGTTGATGTCCATCATACGAATGTTGAACGACGAAGGCACGACCATCGTGTTGATCACGCATGAGATGAAACTCGTCGCGGAACACGCCAACAGGGTCGTGGTCATGATGGATGGAAAGGTCGTGCTGGACTCGGACACGCGGGGGGCGTTCTCCGACCTCGGGCTACTCAGGCGCAGCAAGCTACTGCCGCCTCCGGTCACGCAACTCGCTCACAGGCTATCCCAGATCGGCGTTTCGAAGGACATCCTGACGCCGCAGGAACTGGTCTTCGAACTGACAAGGGGTGACGACCAGTGACCGGGTTCCTGGACCTGTATTCTGAGAAGGATACCTTCCTCCACAGGCTCGACCCTCGCGTGAAGCTGCTCGCGGTCGCTTTGATAAGCGTACTCGCGTTCATCCTGGCCGAACTCCTGTACCTCGTCGTACTCCTGTGTTTCATCCTTCTGCTGCTCGTCCTCGCTAGGTCAAGCTACGGGAAGGCGTTCTTCGCCCTGAAGTTCGTGATCAGGTTCATGATATTGATCACCTTGCTGTGGCCACTATTCGACAGGTCCGGGACCCCCATACTCTTCTCCATCGGACCGCTGGACATAACCGAGCCAGCCGTGTGGCGCGGCGCGACCTCTGCTGTGCGGGTCGGCTGCTTCGCGACCGTGTGGTACATCCTCATGTTCACGACGTCGCAGCGTGACCTGGTCCGCGCGCTGGTCAAGCTCGGCCTGAGGTTCGACTACGGCCTGGCGCTCGCGATATCGTTCAGGTTCATCCCGACCTTCGGCCTGACGATCGAATCCATCAAGGACGCCCAGAGGGCCCGCGCGCTCGAGCTCGACAGAGGGTCCATCCTGCGGAGGTCCAGGAACTACGTGTCGATCCTCGTGCCCACGATAGTCTACGCTCTGAGGACGGCAGACACCCTCGCTCTCACCCTGCAGTCCCGAGCGTACGGCGCGTTCAGCAACCGCACGTATCTTAGAGAGATACGCATGAGGGCGTCGGATTACGTCGCCCTGACAGTAGTCGTCCTGATACTCCTCCTCCCGGCGATGGCGAAGTACATATGTGGCGTTCGGATCTGAATTCGTAATCCTGACGCCCTGTTCGACAGCGCCACAAGTGAGGTTTAATGTATATCCCTGCCATGTGGTCTAGGTTGGCGTGGCGGAAGACGAGCAGCGAGATGTCGTGAAGGAGAAGCCGAGGATACTCAGTGGCGGAGACTCGAAGTTCGTGTCTCCCAGGACAGTCGCTCTGTATGGCGTGCTCACTGCGTTGACTGCTGCAATCACGTATATGACTGTCATCCCGTTCCCCCCGACCAGAGGCTACTTCAACCTGGGGGAGGCGATGGTGTTCTTCTCCGCATTCACATTCGGCTGGAGGGCTGGTGCGATATGTGGCGGTGTCGGATCCGCCGCCGCGGACCTCCTGGCCGGGTTCGGCATGTTCGCGCCCACGACCCTCTTGGCCAAGGGTGCGGAGGGTCTAGTGGCGGGCACGATCGGCCGCTTAAAGGGAGGGAAGCCATGGGCCTACGCTCTCGGCATCATCTGCGGAGGCGCGTGCATGATCACCACGTACTTCCTTTCGGAGTGGCTACTCCTGGACTTCGGCCTCGGCGCGGCAATTGCTGAGATCCCGACGAACATCGCTCAGGTGGCCATTGGCGGCACAGTCGGCACTCTTCTGTCCCACTACGTGAAGCAGTCGATGCCGTCGCTGGGCAAGTAATGCCACGCGGCTGGACACCAGCGGGTGGAAACGTCTGTCGTCTCACTTCTTGAGCTTCGACAGCTCCCTCTCGCCCATCTTGTCCCTGGGCATCAGCTTCTTCATGCCGGCCATCATGTTCATGCCGAAGTTCATCAGGAACGCGGGCATCGAGATCCCCCACCTGGTGCCGGTCTCGACCAGCTTCCCCGGGTTCATGATCTCGTACGGGTCCATCGTCTTCTTGATGCTCCGGATGAGCTCAGCGCCGTCCTTGCCCCGGTACTTCGACAGGTTCGCGGCGAAGAATATCCCAAGACCTACAGGTCTGCCGCCGTTCTCGAACGCGATGTCCCCGAGCTTCTTGCCGAAGCCCATGGCTGCAGTCGAGCGCCAGAAGTTGTGCTCCTCCGTGAGGTAGTATGGCATCAGCATGACGGTGTTGTTGTCCGCTATTGTCCCGATGGTCGGCGCCTTGAGCTTCATGCCCTTCACGAGCTTGTCCATGTCCGCCAGGACCTTCTCGAGGGAGTCGATTGGCACCAGGATCTCGCCTGGTATGGCCCCGACACCCATCTCCCTGACCCGGAACTCGTAGCTCCTTTCGGACCACTCGTGGTCCGCGACCTCCTTCGGCATCTTCGCGCCTCCGGTCGCGGCGACGATCTCGTCCAGCGTCTTCTCCTCGAGTTCCACCGAGCCCTTGGAGCCAGTGAGCGACATCGTGATCATGCAGCCGACGTCCGGGGCATGCTTGCCCAATCCCCGGAGGTAATCGAAGTGCAGCTTGTCGCCGAACATGATGTGCATCGGGGTCACATTGCTCCTGACGATCCTCCTGAGCGCGGGCGCGAACTTCGAGAGATTCTCGAAGGAATAGCTCACGAACCTCGTCTCCTCCGGCTTCGGCAGGATGGCGAGCGTGGCCTCCGTGATGACGCCGAGTATGCCCTCGGAGCCAACGAACAGCCAGTTCAGGTTCGGCCCCGCGCCGTTCGCAGGGACGCGCTTGTCCCCGGTGTGGATCGTGATGCCAGTGGGGAGCACGACCTCGAGGTCCCTAATCAGGTCACCAGCGGTGCCGTACTTGTATGCCCCTATGCCCGTGCCTCCGGTGCCTATCCATCCACCGATGGTCGCGGACGGGGCGCTGCTGGGATAGCATGGCAGGAAGAGCCCCTTCGCGTCGAGCGCGTCGGAGAGCGCCTTCCATGTGATGCCTGGCTGGACCGTGACGGTCAGGTTCCTCTCGTCTATCGAGATGATCTTGTTCATCGCGGTCATGTCGAGGACGTACCCTCCCTTCACCGGGACGGAACCCCCGAGGCCCCAGGTGCCTGCGCCCCTGGGCACGATGGGCTTCTTGGTCGCGATGGCCTTCCTGACCATCTGCGCCACCTCCTCGGTGTATCCAGGCCTGATGACCTGGTCGGGCATGGTCTTGAAGATCATGTCCATCTCCTTCGGGAGCGGTGCGAGGTCGTGGCTGTACAGCCTTCTCTCGAGCTTGTCGTCCGACGTCTCCATGATGAACACCCTGTCAGATTGTGACGGGGGCCCTAGGCTTGCGGCCCCAAACGGTGGTAAGCAATCATCCCCAATAAAGATATACGTCACCGACCAGCCTGACAGATGCCGGCCGGTACTACTTTCGCCGTGGGGGATGCGGCATCACGTCGAAACGTTCTTATCGCTATCACGCTTGAATGCGTTCGGGAGAGAGGAACGCCATGCATTCGACTTTGCGCACGCTCGGGCTGTTCGCGGCCCTCACATTGCTTTTCGTCGGGATAGGCTACCTGATAGGCGGATACTTCCTCGGGGATTGGATGACGGGGGCGCTCGTCTTCCTGATGTTCGCCGCCATGATGAACATCATAAGCTACTTCCTGAGCGACAAGATCGTCCTGTGGTCCTACAAGGCCAAGATCGTCTCGGAGGCCGAGGCCCCCAGGGTCTACAACATCGTCAAGAAGATATGCTTCAAGGGCGACCTGCCCATGCCGAGGATCGCCATCGTGCCGAGCCAGAACCCGAACGCCTTCGCGACCGGGAGGAACAAGAACAAGGCGGTCGTGGCCGTGACCGAGGGCATACTCCCGCTCCTATCTGACGACGAACTCGAGGGCGTCCTGGCCCACGAGATGGCCCATGTGAAGAACAGGGACATACTCGTGATGTCGGTCGCCGCGACCATCGCTGGAGCGATATCGTTCGCCGCGAGGATGTTCTGGTGGAACGCGATGTTCGGCCGGGGCAGGGGGAACAACAACGCCGCCATGCTGCTCATAGTGGCCATCACTGCGCCGATCGCGGCCCTGCTCCTGCAGCTCGCGATATCCCGGAACAGGGAGTACAAGGCGGACAGGGAGGGCGCGCTCATGATACAGAGGCCGAGGGCGCTCGCACGGGCGCTCGCCAAGCTCGAGGAGGGCAACAGACGCAGGCCGATCGAGCGAGGCAACCCGGCCACATCGTCGCTGTTCATCGTGAACCCGTTCAGGGGCGGCGGAATCGTGACGCTGTTCATGACCCACCCGCCGATGAAGGCCAGGATACGAAGGCTGGAGGAGCTCGCGGAAGAGACAGGTTACATCGGCTGACCGCTCAGCCGACCTTCTCCCATTTCTCAAGCTTCAGAACACTGGAGAGGGTACCGCCTCTCTGTATCTCCTCTCGCAGCCGGTTCTCCCGCTCCATGACATCCACGGCCCGGTTCGCCACCTCGAGCGCGTGCTCCTGAGGCACAACGACGACGCCGCTCTCGTCGCCTATGATCCAATCGCCCGTCCGGACGGTCACGCCGCCGCAGACGATCTCGTGGCCGATACCCCCGTAGCCCTTGGGCTCCCCTGCGTTCGAGGCGATATACCTCGAGAAACACGGGAACCCCATGTCCAAGATGCTGTCGATGTCCCTGGCCGCGCCGTCTATCACTACGCCAGTGACCCCTTTGGTCCTGCAGCTCCAGGACGCGAGTTCGCCCCAGACGGCGATCTCTCCGCCGCAGGCGTCTATGACTATGACATCTCCCTTCGAGGCCCTGTCGATCGCCTCGACCGACTTGGCCCAGTCGCCGTTGACCGTCTGGACCGTCAGTGCCCGGCCGATCATCTTGACGTTCCTCCCTATCCTGGGCAGGATGCCCTTCATCGCGCCCGTCTTGTGCTGCGCGTCGGCCACGTTGGGCGAGGAGACCTTCGAGAACGCCTCCATGAGGTCGTCGACGGAGTACTTCTTGAACAGGTCAGTATGGACCTTCCTCCGCTCGGCCATGGCCGTCATCACGGCTTTCGTGGCGGAAGTCACATCCTTGGCCTTGATGATGGCCCCGCCGACTATGACTATGGATGCCCCTGCCGCGATGACATCGGCCGCCGACTCGCTGTTGATGCCCCCGGCAGCCGCAACAGGTATCCCTACCGCACCCGCGACACCCGTCAGCTCGGCCAGGGGCGACCCGCCGACCATCTGCTCGTCGACGCCGACATGGACGCAGACATACGCTGCCCCCATCCCCTCGGCCTCCTTGGCCCGGGCGGCCTTGTCCTTCACGTTGAACAGGTCGACCATTATCTTGGCCCCGTACTGCCTGGCGCTCATGACCGCCTCGGTGATCGTCGGGTCAGAGGACAGGCCGAGCACGACAACGACATCCGCGCCTGACTTGGCGGCGATCTCGACCTCCGCGCCCCCGACATCGATGGTCTTCATGTCCGCGACCACGGTTCTGTCCGGGAAGGCCTTCTTGAGCCTCCTGATGATCTCGACCCCTTCGCTCTTGATGAGCGGGGTCCCGGCCTCTATCCACTCCGCGCCCCCTGCGACCGCCTCACTGGCGATCTGCATCGCACGGTCTCCGTGGACGAGGTCCAATGCCACCTGAAGTACGGGCTCCATCGAGGCCAAAGACCCACGTGCCTTGATAAAAACATGTCGTATGCACGCGCGTGCGCGAGGCCCGCGCGCCATAAGAAACAATAATATGCGGTTCACCGCATTCTCAAGGGTTGATGCCCCCGAGAACAGGTGAGCGCGAAAGATGTGTCACAGGCATAGATGGCCTAGACACGATACTGTACGGGGGCATACCGCGAGACAACACGGTCCTTTTGACTGGCAGCTGCGGGACGGGGAAGACCTCCCTCGCGCTGGAATTCCTGATACACGGCGCAGTTGCCGGGGAGAACTCCCTGTTCATAAGCGTCACCGAGAACTCCGAGAAGCTCCTCGCGAACATCATCCCGTACAAGTTCTTCGACCGTGACCTGATCAAGTCAGGGAAGCTCGTGTTCATCGACCTGCCAGCCATGTACGAGCGCCTGGGTATGACCAAGGCCGAGATGACCATGGAGGAGATAGACCTCCTGGTGGCGGCCATCGGCAACCTCGCGAAGGAACTCGGCATCAGGCGGCTCGTGATGGATTCCATCACATCCGTGTGTTACAAGCTCAAGACCCCGGAGAAGATCAGGGACTTCATACTCAAGCTGAGCAAGACGCTTTCGGACCTGAACTGCACATCGGTCCTAGTGAGCGAGATCGCGGCCCAGTCGTCCGCGTACTCGACCTTCGGGGTGGAGGAGGCGATATCCGACGGCATCGTGCTCATGGCGAACTTGGAGCGCAGGGGGGACCTGCTCAGGACGCTCCAGGTGATCAAGATGCGGGGCACGATGCACAGCCGGGCGAAGTACGTGCTCGACCTCACGCCGATGGGCGTGCTGCTCGTGCCTCTGCTGAAAGGAGGGAGCTCGGCCACATGACCGATACCAGGACCGCGGGGAACGTCGCAAGACAGCTGAACGAGCTGATGCCGGGCTCGGCAGTGTCCCTCCAGATGAGCGTGGACAGCTACCTCGACGTCATGCGCGGAGTGCTGGACATGTACGCTGGCAAGCGCGACATGGACACGATCTACGTGACCGCGACGATATCTTTCGAGGCGATAAAGCGCGTCATGGCGGCCCTGGACATAGACACATCCAGGGTGTACTTCGTCGACTGCATATCCCACATCATGATGGGCACCGAGGCCGCCCAGAAGGACGAGCGCGCGTCCCTGGTCGAGAGCCCAACCATGCTCGAGAACATCATGCTCAAGGTGGAGTACCTCATGAGGCGCTCCCAGTCCAAGGAGAAGCTCGTGGTCATAGATTCGATCAACTCCCTCGCGATTCACAACAACAATTGGATCCTGTCGGAGTTCCTGCACATCCTCGTCTCCGGCCTGAGGGCCAAGGATGCCTACACGATCATACTGTCCGTCGAGGAGCACTCGACCCCGGAGATCGCGAGCATGGTCAACCTAGTGTGCGACTCTGGCATACGCGCGGCGAAGGAGGAATGAGATGAAACTCACGAGCATGGGCGTGCCCGCGTTGGACGACCACCTGGGCGGGGGCGTGCAGAAGGGCTCCACGGTGCTGATAGTGGGCGGGCCGGGCTCAGGGACGGAGTTCTTCGCGAAGCAGTTCGCATCCACCGGCGAGGAACCCGTCACGTACTTCACATCCACC